>JAEYTM010000028.1 GCA_023434015.1 Pseudomonadota bacterium
TCACGAGGGCCCTCCGCCCGGTCTCGCGGCCGGGCGGAGGCGATGGTTCCCCAAGCGTCAGATGACGCCGAGCATCTCGGCGACCAGCGGGTGGCGCACGATGTCACGGTCGGCGAGGCGGACGACGGCGATGTTGCCGATCGCCTCCAGCTTCTCCGCCACGGACCCCAGGCCGGACAGTTCGGGCAGCAGGTCCGACTGGTTGGGATCGCCCGTGACCACCATGGTCGAATGCCAGCCCAGGCGGGTCAGCAGCATCTTCAGCTGCACATAGGTGCAGTTCTGCGCCTCATCGATCACCACGAAGGCGTTGTTGAGCGTGCGGCCGCGCATGAAGCCCACCGGGGCGATCTCGATGGCCCCTTCCGCCATCAGGGCGCGGACGCGCTTCATCGACAGCCGGTCCGAAAGGGCGTCGTAGAGCGGGCGCAGATAGGGCGCGAGCTTGTCCTCCGCGTCGCCGGGCAGGTAGCCGATGGATTCGCCGGCCTCGACCGCCGGGCGCGACAGGACAATGCGGCCGACGCGGCCGGCCTCCAGCGCCTCGACAGCCTTGGCGATCGCCAGATAGGTCTTGCCGGTGCCGGCCGGGCCCAGCGCCATGACCAGGTTCTTCTCGTCGATGGCCCGGATCAGTTCCTCCTGGCCGGCCGACTTGGCCTTGATCGTCTTGAGGTACCCCTGGTCGCGGTCGTCGTTATGATGCTGGTTGAGCGGCGACCAGGCCCGGTCGAGCGGTAGCCGGCGAATCTTATCGTCACCCTCGAACTGACCGGCGTCGAAAGCGCCTTCGCGCATCTGTCGCTTCATGGCTCGCTTGGTCATAAGGGCCTCCGTGGTGACAAGAAAAAAGGGCGTCTCCGCGATGGAGCGCCCTTGGGGTCGTGGATTGGGGATGTTGGCGACGGCGTGCAGAGCCCGGCGGCTCGCTTCGGGATGCTGGTCCGGGCGATTCCGCCCGCGGGAACAAGCAACTCGGCGCCATCAACTCCGTCCAGCGCGAGACACGGACCGATGCTCGATCCGCGGCGGATCGGGAGGGGTTTGTCCTCTCGAATCGCCTGACTAGAATGATCCTATCGCGGTTTCCGAAGTGTTAAACGAGCCGTTTGTTGCAAGAAACGAGGTGTGGGGATGAGTGTCTACAACTTGGGCAGTGTGACGCCTGAATTACCAAATGATGACGAATACTGGATCGCACCCACCGCGGCGGTGATGGGGAACGTGATTCTCAAGAAGAACGCCTCGATCTGGTTCGGCGCCACGGTGCGCGGCGACAACCACCCGATCGTGATCGGCGAGAACTCCAACATCCAGGACGGCAGCGTGCTGCACACCGACGAAGGCGTGCCGCTGGTCGTCGGCGCCAACGTCACCGTCGGGCACCTTGTGATGCTCCACGGCTGCACCATCGGCGACAATTCGCTGATCGGCATCGGCTCGATCATCCTCAACGGGGCGAAGATCGGGAAGAACTGCCTGATCGGCGCCAACTGCCTGATCACCGAGGGCAAGGAGATTCCCGACAACTCCCTGGTCATGGGCGCGCCCGGCAAGATCGTGCGCGAGGTCTCGCCCGAACAGGCGCTGGCGCTGACCGCCTCGGCCGATCACTACGTCGCCAACTGGAAGCGCTACCGCCGGGATCTGCGGGCGGTCTGACGCTTGCGGCGGGCCGGCTTCCACGGCAGGCTCGCCGCAATAACTAAACGACGTTCAGGGATGGAACGCGCCGTGGAACGCTACGACTACATCATCGTCGGCGCCGGCTCGGCCGGCTGCGTGCTCGCCAGCCGGCTGACCGAGGATCCACAGACTCGGGTGCTGCTGGTGGAGGCGGGCGGCAAGGACGCCTCCATCCTGGTGCGGATGCCGGCCGGCGTCGGCCAGCTGATCGCCAAGCCAGGACCGTTCAACTGGGGCTTCTGGACCGAAGCGGAGCCGCACCTCGACGAGCGCCGGCTCTGGTGGCCGCGGGGGCGCGGCTGGGGCGGGTCGTCGTCGATCAACGGCATGATCTACACACGCGGCCACGCGCGCGACTACGACCAGTGGCGTCAGATGGGCCTTGCCGGCTGGGGCTACGCCGACGTCCTGCCCTATTTCAAGCGGTCGGAAGGCTACGAGGGCGGGGCGGATTCCTGGCACGGCGGCGAGGGGCCGCTGCGGGTCAGCCGGGCGGCGTCGCCCAACCCGATCTACAAGGCCAGCATCGAGGCCGGGCGGCAGGCGGGCTATCCCCTGACCGACGACTTCAACGGCTACCAGCAGGAGGGCTTCGGTCCCTACCAGCTGACCATCCACGACGGCCGTCGCTGGAGCGCCGCGCGGGCCTATCTCCATCCGGCGCTGGGGAGGCCCAACCTGACCTGCCTGACCGGCGCGCGGACCACCCGCATCCTCGTCGAGGACGGCCGCGCCGTCGGCATTGAGATTCTCGAGCTGAAGACCGGGCGCAAACGCGTCGTTCATGCCGAGGCCGAGGTGCTGCTCAGCGCCGGCGCGGTCCAGTCGCCGCAGATTTTGCAGCTTTCCGGCATCGGCGATCCCGAGGAACTGTCGCGGCACGGCATCGAGGCGATCCACCCGCTGAAGGGGGTTGGCGCCAATCTGCAGGACCACCTGGACGTCACCCTGTGCTGGGAGTGCCCCCAGCCGATCACCGCCTATTCGATGCGCAAGGGCCTGCTGCGCACCCTCGGCGTCGGCCTCGGCTACATGCTGTTCGGCCAGGGCAGCGGGCGGCTGAACTTCCTGGAATCGGGCGCCTTCCTGCGCTCGCGGCCCGACCTCGACCGGCCTGACCTGCAGATTCATACGGTGCTGGCCATCATGCAGCAGCACGGCAAGGTGCAGGTGGCCAAGGACGGCTTCACCTTCCATGTCTGCCAGCTCCGGCCCGAGAGCCGCGGGAGGATCGGCCTGCGCTCGGCCGACCCGCTGGACGATCCGGCGATCTTCGCCAACTACCTGTCGACCGAGGAGGATCGCCGCGCCCTGCGCGAGGGGGTGAAGATGGTCCGCGAGGTCGCCGCCCAGGCGGCGCTTGCGCCCTATCGTGGCGCGGAGCTTTCGCCCGGCCCCGAGGTGCGGACCGACGCGGAGATCGACGACTGGGTCCGCCGGACGGCCGAGACCATCTATCACCCGGTCGGCACCTGCCGGATGGGCGTTGCGGGCGATCCGATGGCGGTGGTCGACGCCGAGCTGAAGGTCCAGGGGCTGTCGGGCCTGCGGGTGGTCGACGCCTCGGTCATGCCGACCCTGATCGGCGGCAACACCAACGCCCCGACCATCATGATCGCCGAAAAGTTCGCCGACGCTCTCCGCGGCCGGCCGACGCTGACGCCCGAGGATGCCCCGATCGCCGGCGAGGACCTGCGCGCCGCTTAGGCGATCAGCCGCCGTCCGCCCACGGCCGCCAGGCGCACGCGCGGGGTCTCGTCGAAGGCCGCGCCGGGCCGGCGCAGGCTGCGCACGCACAGCTCCAGCGCCGCACGGCCCTGCAGGCGGGCGACCATCGACAGCGGCTGGTAGAGGCCGAGGTAGCGGTCCGGCCCCCCGTCGTCGCCGGTGAGCGGGGCGAACAGCACCTCCATCGGCAGGCTCGGGCCCTCGCGGGTCAGCACCTCGACGGTCGCGACCAGCGGCTCGGGCCGGCGGCGGATGTCTTCCAGCGCGGTCTGCATGCGCAGCTGGTCGCGTTCCGACCAGAGGGACAGGCCGTTCACGCCGCGCAGGTCGCAGCCGTGCAACTCGGCGACGAAGCCGCCGGCCAGCCGCAGCGGATAGACCCCGCGCCCGTCGCGCCCGAGGATGAAGGTCTGTGGCATCAGCTGGCGGAAGTCCGCCGGCTGGATCGCGCTGCGGCTGGGCGCCCGCCCGCTCTGCGCGCGCTCGGCCCAGTAGGCGATCAGCCGTTCTGTATTGGCGTGGAACATGTCAGCCGCTTCGCTCGGCCCCCGACGGCCGCACGCAGCTTGCAGGAAGTTCCGGGCCAGGGCCGCGGTTGTGCCGCGATGAGACAGCCTCCGCCTATTTTGCCTCCGGCGTCACCACCAGCCGGAAGGCCCTGTCGTCCTTCAGGAAGGTCTGGGCCGCCCGCCTGACGTCGGCGGCGGTCACCCGCTCGGTGCCCGCGATCACCTCGCGCACCGTGTCCAGCCGGCGCGGGTCGGCCTGGGCGCCGGACAGTTCGGACAGCCAGTACTGGTTGGTCACCCGCGCCCGCTGGATCGCCTCGATACGCGGCGTCTTGGCGCGGGCCAGTTCGTCGCCGCCGATCTCGCGCCCGCGCAGGTCGGCGGCGATCTTCTGCACGTCGGCGAAGAACTCCGGCAGCTTCTGCGGCGGCACCTCGACGCTGGCCGACATATAGCCCCAGCCGGTCCAGACCAGGCTGTGGCTGTAGCCGACCGACGGGCTGTAGGTCGCGCCCTGCGCCTCGCGCAGCTCGTCGATCAGCCGCAGGCGCATGACCTCGCCCAGCACCGCCGTCTCGCGCGCCCGCTGCGGATCGGACCAGTAGTCCGCGGTCGGCCAGGCCATGAAGCCGGCCGCCTGGTCGGCGCGGCCCTTGTGGGTGCGCACCAGCGGCGTGGCCGTCCCGTTGGGGAAGCCGACCTGCCGCCGGGCGGCGGGAACGGGCGCCGGATCGGGCCGGCGGGGCAGGGCGCCAAAGGTGCGGGCGACCATCGCCGTCGCCTGTTCCACCGTGGTGTCGCCGACGATCACCACCTCGACGGCGCCGTCGGCCAGGCCGGGCGCGATCTGGGCCCTCAGGTCCTCCAGCTTCGCCCCGGCGATCTCCTCGCGGCTGGGGAAGGTCCAGCGCCGGTCGCCCCGGCGCAGCAGGCCGCTGAGGTCGCGGCCGAGCACGCCGGACACCGTCGATTCGTACTGGTCGTGGATCGTCCGGCCAGCTCCCAGCAGGCGCTGGAAGGCTTCCGGCCGCCAGCCCGGCTCGGCCAGGTAGGCCGCGAGAACCTGCAGTTGGACCTCCAGGTCCGCCGGACGCGTGCGGCCCGAGAGGACGAAGGCGTCGTCGCCGACGCCGAAGCGGGCGCCGTAGACCTTGGACGCCAGCACCCGCTCCATGTCCTGGCTGGAGATCTTCTCCAGCCCGCCCTCGATGAAGGCGGACGAGGCCCAGGTCGTGCTCTGCCGGTCGCCCGGCAGGGCCAGCAGGCCGTCGCCGACATTGACCCGCACCAGCACCTCGTCGTCGCGGAACCGCGTCGGCTTCACCGTCAGCCGCACGCCGTTGTCGAAGCGCACGAAGGTGGCGCCCAGGTCGTCGACGGCGCGGGTCTCGGCGACCTCGCCCGGCGGGCCGAAGTCCTCGTAGGGCCAGGCCAGCTGGGCGGGCGCGGCCGGCGGCGTCACCGCCACCCGCGGCGAGGCGGCCAGGGCGGCCAGCAGGGCCGCTTCCCCACCCTCGATCGGCCGCGGCGAGGCGACGAACAGCAGCGGGCCCTGGCCGGCGAAGGCGGCCTTCAGGGCGGCCGAGGCCTCGGCCGCGGACAGGTCCTTAACCGCCGTCTCGAAGAAGGCCAGGTCGTTTGCCGGGCTGGTCACCACGATGCGCTCGGACAGGCTGGCGACGATCTCGTTGGCCAGTTCCGCCTGGCGGCGGGTGGCGGCCCCGGCGGCGGCGGCGCGCAGCCGGGCGCGCAACTCCTCGATCTCGCGGTCCAGCTCGTCCTGCCGCACGCCGTGCTCGGCCGCCCGGCGCTGTTCCTGCTCGACGGCCTCCAGCGCCGCCTGCCAGCCGTCCGGCTCGGCGCTGGCGCTCATCATGGTGATCTCCGCCGACCGGCCCTGGTTGCTGCGGAAGCCGCCGGCCGCCAGGAACGGCGGATCCGGCGCGCGGGCGATGGCCGAGAGGCGGCGGTTCAGCACCGCGAATCCGAGCTGCTCGACCAGGCTGCGGCGGCGTTCGGCGACCGTGTCGGGGTCGAGGTCCGGGGGGCCGGTCCAGGCGATCTGCAGGCTGAGCGCCGCGCCCGGCGCGAACACCAGCTTCGCCTCGGCTCCGCGCGGGCGCACCGCGCCGAGGTCCGGCTCGCCCCCGGCCGGCCCCTCCGCCGACCAGTCGCCGAAGCGGCTGCGGATCTTCGCCCCCCAGGCGGCGGGCTCGAAGTCGCCGACCGCGACCAGCACGGCGCGCTCCGGGCGATAGTAGCGCCGGTAGAAATCCTTCAGCTCGCTGGCCGGGGCGGTCTGCAGCACTTCCACCTTGCCGATCGGCAGGCGGGTCGGCAGGCGCTGGCCGGGCAGCAGGAACTCCAGCCGCTCGCGGTAGATCCGGTAGGCCGGCGTGTCGCGGGCCCGCTCCTCCGACAGCACCACGCCGCGCTCGCGGTCGACGGCCGCCGCCTCGATGGTCAGGTTGCCGGCCGTCTCGCGCAGCAGCATCAGCGAGGTGTCGAGCGTCTCGGCGTCGGTGCGCGGCAGGTCGAGCTGGTAGATGGTCTCCTCGAAGCCGGTCGAGGCGTTGGTGTCGGGGCCGAAGGCCAGGCCCAGCCGCTCGAGGATGCGGATCATGTCTCCCTCCGGCACCGCCTTCGAGCCGTTGAAGGCCATGTGCTCGACGAAGTGGGCGAGGCCCTGCTGGGCGTCGGTCTCCATCAGCGAGCCGGCGTCGAACCACAGCCGCAGCGCCGTCTGGTTGGCCGGCAGCGCCTGTTTGCGGATCGCATAGCGCATGCCGTTCGGCAGGGCGCCAAACAGGATGTCCGGATCGGCCCGGACATCCGAGCGCGCCTGAGGCCACGCGCCCGCCGCGGCAGCCTCGGAGCGCGGCTGGGCGACGGCGGCGGGGAGCGGCGCGGCGACGAGGGCGAGCAGGGCGGCGAGGAGGACGCCCGCGCGCGGGAGACGGATCATGAGTGGTCCCGGCGATGTCGGAGGGAATGCGGCGGCCACCATCGCGGAGCCTCGTGGCGCCCGCAAGGCGTCAGCCGGCCATCGCGCGACGCGCAAAGAGCGCCTAAATGGAGACCATGACGGACGCCCGCTTCGAGAACCCTTCTCCGGAAACGCCGCACGGCGGCCCGTTCGATCCGGAGCGGGAAGCCCGCCGGCCCGGCCGCGAGCCGGTGTTCAACGCCCCCTGGCCGGCCATGCTGCTGGTGGCGCTGATCGTCGGCGGCTACGGCCTGCAGTCGCGCTTCCCCCAGGAGCTGGTCGTCCTTCCCCTGGCCTTCTCTCCGGCCGGCCTGGCCGAGGGCCGCTGGTGGACCCTGGTCAGCGCCATGTTCCTGCACGGCGGCTGGGCCCACGCCCTGATGAACGGGGCCTTCGCCCTGGCCTTCGCCACCCCCGTGGCCCGCTATCTCAGCGACGGCGTCCGCGGCGTGACGGCCTTCTTTCTCTTCTATCTTCTGTGCGGGGTGCTCTCGACGCTGGGCCATGCGGCCCTGCACCCGGGCAGCCCCGAGCTGCTGGTCGGCGCGTCGGGGGCGGTGTCCGGCCTGATGGGGGCCGCTTCGCGGCTGATGGCCGGTCAGGGATGGCGTCTGGGCGCGATGTTCAGCCGCCCCGTGCTGGGCATGGGCGGCGCCTGGATCGCGGTGAACCTGCTGATCGGCGTGCTTGCTAAGGGCTTCATGCCCGGGACCGGCGGCGCGGCCATCGCCTGGGAGGCCCATATCGCCGGCTTCGTGGCGGGCGTTCTTCTGATCGGTCTCGTCGCCCGGATCGCGCGTCGCGGGTGAGGGCGCGGCCTTGCGCCGGCCGCGCCGCCATTGATCCCGGTGGCGATCTGCGCAACGCTGTTCTCCTGAGAGAGGAGGCGCCTGATGTTTGTCTCACAGATCCTCCGGACCAAGGGCGACCTGGTCTTCACCGTCGGGCCGGCCGAGACCGTGGCGGCCGTGGCCGACCTGCTGAACGCCCGGCGCGTCGGCGCCCTCGTGGTGCTGGACGCCGAGCGGGTGGTGGGAATCGTCTCGGAGCGCGACATCGTCCGGATCCTGGCGGAGCGCGGCGCCGGGGCGCTCGCCGAGCCGGTGTCGGCCTGCATGACCGCCAACGTCCTGTTCGCCGAGCCGGGCGAGACGGTCGATTCCCTGCTGGGCCGGATGACCGACCGCCGCATCCGCCACCTGCCGGTGTGCAGCAAGGAGCGGCTGGTCGGCATCGTCTCGATCGGCGACCTGGTGAAGTCGAAGATTTCCGAGGTCGAGGCCGAGGCGGACGGGCTGAAGGCCTATATCGCCGCCGGCTGAGCCGTCCTGGCTAGGGCAGGGCGTCGCCGAGTCGGCCGGACGCCGCGGCGTGGGCCAGGCTGTAGGTCTCCAGCACGTCGGCCGTGGCGTCGCGCGCGCGCAGCAGCGCCTCGCGCAGGGAGCAGGTGTCGCGGTCGGGACAGTCGGCGCATTTGCGGAAGCCGAGTCGCGGGCTGACGCAGGGGGCCAGGGCCAGCGGGCCGTCGATCACCCGGATGACCTCGGCGAAGGAGATCTGGTCGGCCGCCCGCGCCAGCGTGTAGCCGCCGAACTTGCCGCGCCGGCTGACGATCAGCTGGTTGCGCGACAGCTCCAGCAGAATCGCCTCCAGGAACTTGCGCGGCGCGCCGGCGCGCAGCGACAGTTCGCCGGCCGTGAGCTGGACCCCGTCGGCCCGGGCCAGTTCCACCAGAGCGCGCAGCGCGTAACGGGCCTTCTGCGAGAGCATGTCTTCCTGTTCCCCACCCCTGCCTACTCCTTAAGGCGCGGGCGGCGGCAAGGCGAGTGGTGAAGGCCGCGCGGCCTTCGGACC
>JAEYTM010000040.1 GCA_023434015.1 Pseudomonadota bacterium
ACCTTAGCCTCCTGCTCGGCGGCGAGCCGCTGGCGATGCTGTGCGGCGACCTGCGCGCCGCAGGTCCGCAGGTCCGGAAGGCCCTGTTCGGAACCCGCCAGGGCGGCGCTGACCGGTTCGTTGGACAGCCAGGCGATCTGCAGGCTGGCGCCCTTGCGCATGGCCGCCTGGGTGGTCTCGCTGAGCACCAGCTCCCCCGTGCCGGCGGGCTCGGTCCGCAGGACGAGGTTGGAGTGCGGCTTCTGGTCGATGCGGATCGGCAGGAAGGCGCGCTCGGGCACATCCTCCTTGGCGAACTGCAGCACGACGCGTTCGCCGTCGGAAACCAGGGGCGCCGGCGCAAGGGCGCCGGAGCGGCCGACCAGTTCGATGTCGGTGCGGCAGGCCTCGTCCATCGGCCGGATGAACCAGCTCGGCGAACTGGCGGCCGAGGCGGGCGCCGCCAGGACGGGGCCGCCGGCTCCCAGCGCGGCGGCGAGCAGGCCCGCAGCCGTGCACGATGCTAGAATTCGGTTCACTTCAGCTCCTCGCTGACACGCAGCCAGGAGCCTATGCCGGCCTTGGCGGCGCGGCTACGGGACGCAGGGTCGCGGGGCCTCAGCGCTTCTTGCCGAGCTCCGCGGCGATGTCCTTGGTCAGCCGGCCGACCTTGCGATGCGCGGTGGTGAGCTGATCGCGGGTCACGCCCCAGCGCTTCATCCAGTATTCGACCGCCTTCCGCTCGCTGAGGTCCAGCCGGTCCTTGTCGATGAAGCCGCGCTTGTCCTTGAGGCCGGCCATGGGCATTCCTTTCTCTGTGGGCGCGAGCCTAATCCGCTTCGGCGCGCCTGTCCGCCTGCCGCAAAAGCGTCACCGTGTCGGTGGAAACCCATCGGTGAATCGGGGATGGTGACGGGGCGTCAAAGTTGACAGTCCCCGGCGTGCGTCGCTGAATGCCAACTCTGAGATGGAGGTGTCGGCCATGCTCGGATCTATTGTCCAGGTGCTCACCAGTCGGGCGGCCGGTCCAACAGCCTCGGCGGTCACGGTTCTCCTTGCGGTTCTCCTCGCCGTCACCTGGACCGGGGCCGAACGCGATCGGGCCCAGCTTGAGGCTCAGATCGCCGTGCTTACCCGTCAGGCCGAGGGCGCCGCGGGCTGGCAGGCGAAGCTGGCGAGTTGCGAGGCGACCCGCGCCGGCCTGGCCCGCGGCCTGCACGCCGCGTCCGACAGCTCAGGGCTGACGGCCGAGGAGCGGGCCCGGCTGCTGGCGGCCGAACCGCCGGCCGGCTTCGACGTGTGCGCGCGTATGGAAAGCGCCGATCAGGCCGTGCTGAATACGCTTAAATGAGCTGTCGTCCGCGTCTCGCCGTGCTGGCCGCCCTCTGGGTCGGCGGCTGCGCCGCCTTGTCGGGAAAGGAGGCGCCGCCGGCACCCGCGCCCGCGCCGCCCGTCATCGTGCTGCCCCCGGCCCCGCCTCCCGAGCCGCCGCCGGTGGTGCGGCCGCCTCCCGTGCGGATGAGCTGCATCCCCCGAAACTTTCCACGGGCCCCGCGATATCCCGATACCGACGACGCCCTGCGGGCGGCGCCGGGGGCGGCTGACCGCTATCAGCTGATGGCCGCCGGACGGCTGATCCGCCAGCGCCGGCTGGTGGAACTGGAGCGGGCGGTCGAGGCCTGCCGCCGCGTGCCGCCGGAGCGTCCCGGCGCCAAATGATGTCGCGGAAACCTTAGCCCGGGCGCCGCGCTTACGCCGGCATGAACAAGCCGGCCCCGCCCCTTCGCCACAGCCCGCCGCCCACCGAACTTACCCAGCCGCACATCCGCCTCGACGGCGATGTCGGCGACGAGATGCTGCACGCCTTCCGCGACGGGCTCGCCGCCTCAGAAGGCGGCGAAGGGCCGGTGGTGATCGAGCTTTTCACCTTCGGGGGCGATGCCGACACCGGCCGCCTGATCGCCACGGACATCCGCCTGTTCCGGGAGCGCACCGGCCGCCGGATGCTCTTCTTCGGCAAGGCGGTGGTCTATTCGGCGGGGGTGACGATCATGGCCGCGATCCCGCGCGAAGACCGCTGGCTGTCGCGGGGCACAAGCCTGCTGATCCACTGCCGCAGCCTGAACAAGACCTTGC
The DNA here is from genome assembly GCA_023434015.1 of Pseudomonadota bacterium. Taxonomy (GTDB): domain Bacteria; phylum Pseudomonadota; class Alphaproteobacteria; order Caulobacterales; family Caulobacteraceae; genus Phenylobacterium. The sequence goes on from JAEYTM010000040.1 coordinate 2,116, forward strand.
AGCTTGACGGTCCCCTGGCGGGTGAGCGGGTTCGCCTGGAAGCCGTGCTCGCCGAGATCGACGTGGGCCTCAAGCTGGAGGAGGACGGCTTCCGCGAACTGGTCGCCGGCAGCAATCTGGGTCGCGATGAACTGATCGAGCGCGCGCGGTCCAACTGGTACCTCGACCCGGACGAGGCGCTGGCCCGGGGGCTGATCGGCGGCGTGGTCTAGCTTGACGGGAGGTCTGAAGGGCCGTAGCGGGCGCGCCTCCATGTACCGGCTGGTCATCTTCGATTTCGACGGAACGCTCGCGGACAGCCTCGGCTGGCTGGCCGGCGAGGTGCGGCCGCTGGCCCGTCGCTTCGGCTTCCGGGAGGTCAGTGACGTCGAGATCGACATGCTCCGCGGTCGCGGCAATCGCGAGATCCTGCGCTACCTGAACGTTCCGGCCTGGAAGCTGCCGGCGATCGCCGCCCACCTGCGCCGCCGCGTCGCCGAGGACGCCGAGGCGATCCGGCTGTTCCCGGGCGCCAAGGCGCTGTTGCGCCGCCTGGCAGGCGACGGGGTGATCCTTGGCGTTGTCAGCTCCAATGCCGAGGCCAATGTGAAGCGGATTCTCGGCCCCGAGGCTGCGGCGCTGATCGGCTATTACGAATGCGGGGCCTCGATCTTCGGCAAGGCGGCCAGGTTCCGCCGCATGGTGAAGCGCGCCGGGGTCGCTCCGGGCGACGTGCTGTGCGTCGGCGACGAGGCGCGGGACATCGAGGCCGCCCGGGACGCGGGCCTGGCCTCGGCCGCCGTCACCTGGGGCTATGCGACCCGCGATCTGCTGGCGGCGCGGAGACCCACCTGGATGTTCGACAGCCCGGACGCCTGCGCCGCAAAGCTGGCGGCTTGAACGGCGGCGCGGCTCGTGAGAAGGCGATGTCCATGAGCGACACACCTCCCGACCGCCTGGCCACCGACCCCGACAGCCCCTTCTATGACGCCGACGTGCTGGCGCGGAACGTGGGCGTCCGCTTCAAGGGCGAGGACAAGACCAATGTCGATGAATACTGCGTCAGCGAAGGCTGGGTGAGGTTGGCGGTCGGCAATTCGCGTGACCGGCGCGGCAAGCAGCTCACCGTCAAGCTCAACGGTCCGGTCGAGCCTTACTACCGCGAAGGCTGACGCCTGCCGCCGGCCGGCGGTTTCCCCCGACGCCCTGTACACGCCCCGCCGTCGGCGGGGCGTGTCGCGTCATGCCCGGTCGCCATCGCGATGGCGCATAACATTACAATTCGGTTAGAGTATTGCGGCAAGTTCAGATTGTGAATTCGAAGTCATTACTGCGTATTCACGGGACTTAACAGGATTTGCGGAATATTCAGTTTCTCACCGGCGGCGCACCCGCCAAAACATTTTCAGAGGGACCTGAACATGACCAGCATCACCACCCGTATCGCCGGCCTCGCCACCCTGGCCCTCGCGGCCCTGCCCATGGCGGCGCTGTCCACCAACGCGCACGCCGCGCCCGTCGCGGTCCAGGTCGCCGACCTGAACCTCAACAGCGAAGCCGGTCTGGCCGCCTTTCATCAGCGCGCCGAAGCGGCCGCCCAGGCCTACTGCCTCACCAAGGCGCCGGCCCATGCGCTTGCGACCCAGGCCGCCTGCATCAAGGGCGTTAGGACCGAGGCGATCGAAAAACTGGCCGGCGCCAAGCAGTCGCAACTGGCTGCGCGGAACATGATCGTCGCCGCCCGCTGATCCGCCCCTCCCCCATGCGGACAGCGCTCAGGTCCGCGGCCTTGCCCCGCCCGCGGACCTTTTGCGTTCTGCCTCAGGCCGCGTCGACGAGGACGATCTCCGCGTCTTCCAGCGCCTTGATGGTCAGCAGGGCCTCGTCGCGGATCGCGGCGCCGTCGCGGGCCTCGAGCCGCACGCCGTTCACCTCGATAGAGCCCGTCGCAGGCACGAGATAGCCGTGACGCTCAGCGCCCAGCGGGTACTCCGCGGTCTCGCCCGCCCGGATCGTCGCGCCCACCACCCGCGCGTTGGTGCGGATAGGCAGGGCGTCCTCGTCTCCGGGGATGCCGCTGGCCAGGGTGACGAAGCGGCCGGCCCGGTCGGTCTTCGGGAAGGGCTTCGCGCCCCAGGCCGGCGCGCCGCCGCGGCTGTCGGGTTCGATCCAGATCTGGAAGATCCGCGTGGTCTCCGGCTCGACGTTGTATTCGGCGTGCCGGATGCCGCTTCCCGCGCTCATCACCTGGACGTCGCCGGCTTCGGTGCGCCCCTGATTACCCAGGCTGTCCTTGTGGGTGATGGCGCCTTCACGGACATAGGTGATGATCTCCATGTCGGCGTGCGGATGCGGCGGAAAGCCAGAGTTGGAGGCGATCTCGTCGTCGTTCCACACCCGCAGCGATCCCCAGCCCATGCGCTTCGGATCGTAGTAGCTGGCGAACGAGAAGTGGTGCTTGGCCTTCAGCCAGCCGTGATCCGCGCCGCCCAGGCCTGAAAATTCCCGCCGTTCGATCATCTCGAAATCCTCCTGTCGCGCCGTCGAGCGCGCTTTCGTCGATGAAGATAGGCTCTCCAGTCGGGGGATAAACGGGCGTGAATGAAACAGATTGATGCCGAATTGGCGGCAATCGCTCGTTCGGGATCTGACGGCTGCGACATCGGGAAGCAGGGGGACGCCATGCTCGCTCCCGTTGTGTTAACCCGCATCCACATATCCTAAAGGTTGCAAGCGAGGGCGGGCATGAAGTTCGAGGTGGTGGAGGCGACGGGGGCGTGGATCGTTCGGCATCGGGACGTCGAAGTCGCGCGCTTCAGCCGCCAGGACGCCGCCCTGAACGACGTGTCCCGCCGGCTGCGTGAAGCCGACATCGGCGAGGGCGGGGCATCCGTGGCGGTGCGTTTCCGGCCGCGCGCCGGGGGCTCCTAGACCCGCATCTCGAAATAGACCACTCCGCTGCCCGCCGAATGCCCGAGCAGGGTGATCCGGTAAGGCGAGCCGCTCTCCAGGGTGAGCACCGCTTCGCCCTCGCGGAAGGCCTCGGCGGCCGTGTCGGGCGACGTGGTGAACGATCCGCGCAGGCGGTTGGGGCCAAGCCGGAGCGTCGAGGGCTCGCCCAGAATCTCGTAATCGACCGGGCCTTGGAAGCCGCGATAGCGAAGCTCGCCGGAGCCGAAGTTGGACGGAAGCTTCTTTCGGACGTGCGGCATCGGATCTCCTGGAGAAGGCCTGGTCTTCGGTAACGCCTGGCGGGCCCTAACGATCCACCAATTGCGCCGGAGCGCCCCGCACAAGCGGTGCGCCCCGGCGACCCGCGTGGAACCCCAAAGCGAAGCTCGCGCGTTCAGCCCCCATGGCCTGGAACAACCACTTCCTCGACAGCCTTGGCGAAGCGGACATCAGGGCGCTGCAGCCCCACCTCGTCGAAGTCGCCGTCGAACGGAATCATCTGCTCGGCGAGGTGGGACGGCCGATCTCGATGGTCCATCTGCCGATCGACTGCATCCTTTCGGTCATTGTCGTCATGCGGTCCGGGGCCCAGGTGGAAAGCCGGACCATCGGCCGCGAGAGCGGCTATGGCCTGTTGCACGCCCTCGGCGCGCCGATCGCCTTCGAGAGAATGCTGGTGCAGGTCGCCGGGCGGGCCTGGCGGCTGCCGCTGAAGGTGCTGCGGGAGGCGGCGGAGGCGCGCGTCGGTCTGACCCGGACCATCGTCCATCACGCGCAGGCGACGCTCGTTCAGGCCGCGCAGGGCGCGGCCTGCAACACCCTGCACCCCGCCGAGCAGCGCCTGTGCAAATGGCTGCTCCTCACCCAGGACCGGCTGGGCTCGGACGTACTTCCCCTGACCCAGGAGCATCTGTCCATCATGCTGGGCGTCCAGCGGACCACGGTGACGGCGGTGGCCTCCCAGCTTCAGGGGCGAGGCGCGATCTCCTATGCGCGCGGCAAGATCACCGTCCGGGACCGTGCGATGATCGAGCGCTGCGCGTGCGAATGCTACGGCGCGATCCAGCATGGCGTGAGGTCGATCATCGGCGGCAGATGGCCGGACTCCGACGGCCGCTAGTCGGCCACAGGCCTTGGCGCTAGGGTCGTCGCCAACTCTCCCGCAGGGACGCCGGATGTTGCGATCGTTGAGCGTGCGGGTGCTGGTCGCCCTGGTGGCCGGACTTCTGCTCGGCGCGGTCGCGGCGGCCTACGGCGGCGAGACGATCCGCAGACTGATCGAGGGCGGGGAGTCGATCGGGACCCTCTGGCTCAACGCCCTGCGCATGACCGTCGTGCCGCTGCTGTTCTCGGTGCTCGTGGTCGGCGTCGCCGGCGTGGCCGACGCGGCGTCGACCGGGCGGCTGGCGGCGCGGGCGATGGCCTGGTTCCTCGCCTTCCTGCTGGTCGGTTGCGCCTGGACCATCCTGTTCAACCATGGCCTTTACGCCGCCTGGCCGGTCAGCGAGGCGGGGGCGGCGGCTCTTCGGCTCGGAGCCCCTCCGCCGCCGCCGGAGGTGCTCGCCACCCCCAGCTTCGGTGTGTTCCTAAAGAGTCTGGCGCCCACCAATCCGATCAAGTCGGCGGCGGAGGACGCCATCCTGCCGCTGGTGGTGTTCGCCGCCTTCTTCGGTTTCGCGGTGACCCGGCTGGCGGACGCGCGCCGCCGCGCCCTGACCGAACTGTTCGACAGCATCGCCCAGGCGATGGTGGTCATCGTCCGCTGGGTGCTGTGGGCCGCGCCGGTCGGGGTGTTCGCCCTCGGCCTGGGGGTCGGCCTGCGCGCCGGCGTGGGCGCCGCCGGCGTGATCGCCCACTACATCGCCGCCGTTTCCCTGGCCCAGATCGGCATCACCGTCCTGGCCTATCTGGCGGCGGTGTTCGTCGGCCGGGTGCCGCTGGGCGCCTGGACCCGCGCTGTCGCGCCGGTGCAGGTGACCGCCTTCGCCACGCAGTCGTCGATCGCCTGCCTGCCGGCGATGATCGAGCAGAGCCGCGACCAGTTGCGCATTCCGGACCGGGTGACCGGCGTGGTGCTGCCCCTGGCGGTGTCGGTGTTCAAGCTGACCAGCCCGGTGGCCAACCTCGGGGTCGCCATCTTCGTGGCGCAGGTCTACGGCATCGATCCAACGCCGGTTCAGTACCTCGCGGCTATCGTCATCGCCCTGGCGGTCAGCGTCGCGTCCGTCGGCCTGCCCGGCCAGGTCTCGTTCTTCATGAGCATCGGGCCGATTTGCCTGGCGCTGGGTCTGCCGCTGGATCTGCTGCCGATCCTGATCGCGGTTGAGGTGATTCCCGACATCTTCCGTACCGTCGGCAACGTCACCGGGGACATGGCGGTGACGGCGATCGTCGGCCGGCGCGAGGCGGAGTCTTCCGGTGCGGAAATGGCTCCTGACGTGGAGCCTGCCGGGGTCTAGAGAGGACGGATGTTTCCGCCCGTCGCCCGCCCAGGGGTTCTCAGTCTCCGCGCCTCGATGATCCGCGAGGTGGCCAACGCGGCCTTCGGCCGGCCGGACGTCCTGGCCTTCTGGTTCGGCGAGTCCGACCAGCCGACGCCGGCCTTCATCCGCGATGCGGCGGCGCAGGCGCTGAGCGACGGCAAGACCTTCTACACCCATAACCTGGGCCGCGCAGATCTGCGTGAGGCCCTGTCGACCTATCTTGGCGACCTGCACGGGACGCCGATCGGGCCGGAGCGGCTGGCGATCACAAGCGCGGGGGTCAGCGCCCTGATGATCGCCGCCCAGACGGTAGTGTCGCCGGGCGACCGGGTGGCGGTGGTGACGCCGGTCTGGCCCAACGTGGCCGAGATCCCGCGCATCCTGTCGGCGCGGATGGTGGACGTGCCGCTGGCCCCGGAGCAGGGGCGCTGGCGGCTCGACCTCGACCGACTGATGGACGCCCTGACGCCGGACACGCGGGCGCTGTTCCTCAACTCGCCGAACAACCCCACCGGCTGGACCCTGCCGGCTGAGGATCGCGCCGTCATCCTGGCGCGGTGCCGCGAGTACGGCATCTGGCTGATGGCCGACGATGTCTATGAGCGACTGAATTTCGGGACGGGGCTGTCGGCCCCGTCGTTCCTGCCGCTGGTCGAGGACGGCGACCGGGTGATGAGCCTGAACAGCTTCTCCAAGGCGTGGCGGATGACCGGCTGGCGGATGGGCTGGATGGTGGCGCCGTCGTCGATGATGGACAGCCTGGGTGTGCTGTTGGAGTACAACACCTCCTGCGCGCCGGACTTCATCCAGTCCGGGGCCATCACCGCCCTGCGGCAGGGC
>JAEYTM010000063.1 GCA_023434015.1 Pseudomonadota bacterium
CGGCCTGCAGCCCAAGGGGAGCGCGCATGAATCCTGTCCGCAACATCATCTTCGTCGGCGCCGGTCTGCTGGCGCTCGGCCTCAGCGCCTGCGACGAGCCGAAGGCGCGCGGCGACGCGGCCGCCACGGCGGCGGCCGGCCCGCCGGTGGCCGAGGCCCTGCCGCCGATGCCCGCCTGGGCGCAGGCCTCGCTCGGCCAGCCGCTGAAGACCGCCTTCCCGGGCGAAGGCGCCTGCGACGGCAACACCGACACCATCGAACTGCGCGGCCCGGCGGCGACGCCCGGCGCCTCGATCCTCGGCTGGGGCTGGGACCCGGCGACCAAGGCCCCGGTGACCCGGATCGTGCTCGTCGACGCCAGCCAGAACATCGTCGGCGCCGGCGAGGGCGGCCTGCCGCGCACCGACGTGCGCAGCGCGCGGCCGGACATCACCACCGACGCCACCGGCTGGCGGGCGGTGACCACCACCGCCAGCGGCGGGATCGACGCCTACGGCCTGGTCGGCGACGGCACAGCCACCTGCAAGCTCGGCCACATCGAGCTCTGAAGCCGCGGCCGCCCGGCCGTGAGGTCGGGCGGCCGGGCCGGGGCGTTGAAAAGCGCCGCCGCAATCCCCAGATCCTTCCTGTCCGGTCGAGCCCCGCCGTCAGGGCGGCCCGGCCGGAGAGTCGCTTCTGCGAGGACTCTGAAGGATGAACCGGTCGATCCTGTTCGACAGCCCCTATCTGCTCGGGTTCGAACACACCCGCAGCCTGATCGAGCGCGCGGCCAAGGCGGCCGCCGAGAGCTATCCGCCCTACAATGTGGAAGACCGCGGCGACGGCAGCCTGCGCATCACCCTGGCGGTGGCCGGCTTCTCGCCGGAGCAGCTTTCGGTGACTGTCGAGGACCGCCAGCTGGTGGTCGGCGGCAAGCGCGACGGCGGGCCGGACGGCAAGGCGCCCGACGCCTTCCTGCACCGCGGCATCGCCGCCCGCAGCTTCGTGCGCAGCTTCGTGCTGGCCGACGGCATGGTGGTGGAGGGCGCGCTGCTGGAGCACGGCCTGCTGCACATCGACCTGGCGCGGCCCGAGCCCGAGCGGCGGATCCAGCAGGTGCCGATCCGCAGCGGCGGCTGAGCGGCGGGGTCCGCAGATTTTCCAGGCGGCGGCCGGATCCGCCGCCGTCCCGTCGAGCGGCCGGCTGAACCGGCGACCGTCCGACGCGTTGGGTTTTCAGGAGGTGGTCATGATGACGCCCATTCTTTCGACCGAAGCTTTCGCGGCGCTGGGCGCGCCGGACCTGGTCTATGTGCGGCCGGTGAGCGCCGCCGAGGTGATGGCCAGCGTGCCGTCATCGCAGGTGCAGGGCTTCGACCTCGATCCCGCCCAGACCCTCTACGCGGTGCACCGCGCGGACGGCGAACGGCTGGCCGTGCTGACCGACCGCGAGTCGGCCATGGCCGCAGCCCTGGCGCACGAACTGGCGCCGGTGTCGGTGCACTAGGGCGCAGACCCGATCCACCCCCTCCCCGACCCCGGGGAGGGCGCGAAGCCGGCCTCAGCGCCGGCTTTTTCTTTGCCGGAAGTTTGGGGCCGAAGCCGGGGTCAGGCCGCCGTCGAGCGCGCCGCGTGGTCGTCCTTGACCAGCAGGGCGTGGACCGCGTCGGCGGTGCGGGCCTGGCGAAGCTGTTCGCGCAGTTCCGCCTGGCGCAGGGCGCGCGACACCCGGGCGAGGGCGCGCAGGTGCTCGGTGCCAGCCTCGGCCGGGGCGAACAGGGCGAAGATCAGGTCGACCGGCTGGTCGTCGATGGAGTCGAAGGCGACCGGCTGCTCCAGGCGCACGAACACCCCGCGCATGCGGGTCAGGCCGTCCAGCCGGGCGTGCGGCACGGCGACGCCGTGGCCGACGCCGGTGGAGCCGGCCAGCTCGCGCTCGGCCAGGGCGTCGAGGATCACGCCGGGATCGAGCCCGGCGCCGCGCGCGGCGATCTCGGCCACGACCGCCAGGGTCTGGCGCTTGTTCGCCGCGCTCACGCGCAGGGAGATCGCGTTGCGATCAAGGAGGTCGACGATGTGCATTGTGCTCAAGCAGCCCGTACCTGTTCGCCCCGCCTTTAGCGGGCCGTTGTGACGGTGGTTCGAAGCGATATCAGGCTTCGCCTGTTCCGTCGGACGCCCCGTTCGCGGACCTGGTGCGCTCGGGATCAACCCAGCCGATGTTGCCATCGGGCCGGCGATATACCACGGCGAGGCCGCCGTGCGCCGCATTGCGGAACACGATTGTTTGAGATTCGGTCAGGTCGAGCTCCATCACCGCCATGGAAACGGTCATGGTGCGGATGGCCTTCTCGGTTTCGGCGATGACCATCGGCTCCGGGAAGGCGCCGTCGCCGTCCCCGGCCTCGTCGTCGTCCTCGCCCTCCGACTCGGGGGCCTGCAGCACGAAATAGGCCGCCGTCTCCTTGGCCTGGGTCTGAAGGTGGTGGTCCTTCAGCCGGTTCTTGTAGCGGCGCACCCGCTTGGCCATCTTGGCCATGGCCGCGTCGAAGGCCATGTGGGCGTCGCCGCCCAGGCCCTGGCTGGTCAGCACCGCGCCGCTGGCCAGGGTGACCGCGCAGTCGACCTTGAAGGAATGGCCTTCGCGGGTGACCACGACGTCGGCGCCGCCGCCGGGCCGGTCGAAGTACTTGCCGATGTTGGTGGAGAGTTCGTCGGCGACCCGCGTGCGCAGGGCTTCGCCGACATCGACGTGTTTACCGGTGACTTGGACTTGCATGCCCAATCAACGCGCCGCGCGCCGGAAGGTGTCAAGCGCCGGCGAAAATGCCGATCAGATGATGAGCGGCGCGGACGATGATGCCCACCGCCAGCACCAGGACGCCGAAGCTGGCCGCCACCAGGCCGTAGCCCAGCAGGGCGAGCAGGCCGTCGCGCTGGACCAGGGCCAGGGCCAGGACGCTGACCGCCGCCGCCGGCAGCAGGTTGCCGAGCGGGATCGGCAGGATCAGCACGAAGGCCAGGACGGTGCAGACAAGGCCGACGGCCCGCTGGCCGAGCGGATTGAACAGGAAGGTCAGGCGTGGCCGCGACACCGCCTCGACCCGTTCCAGCCAGGGCAGGACCCGGGGCAGGCCCTTGCGGAGTTCAGCGGTGGCGATGCTGCGCGCCCGCCACCGGGCCGGCAACCAGGGCGCGCGGCGGCCGAGGGCGAGCTGGGGAGCCAGCAGCAGCAGCGGGGCGCCGAACAGGGTGGTCGCGCCGGGCGGCAGCGGCAGGGTGCAGGCGAGGCCGAAGACCAGCAGCAGGGCGCCCATGGCCCGGCCGCCGAACCGTTCCATCAGATGGGCGATCGACACCCGCGGCTCGTCGCCCTCGGCGATGTCCCGCAGGATCGCCGACAACGGCTGCTTGTTGGCCTCGGGATCCGGCATGCGAACGCTGATCTGGGGCCTGGCGGCCGCCGCGCCAAGGGAATTCTGAGGCCCGCGCCGGCGGGCGGCGATCAGACCGCTTCGCGCAGCATCCGGCGGCGCTCGACCGACGAAGGGATGCGCATCGCCTCGCGGTACTTGGCGACGGTGCGGCGGGCGATATCGACCCCGGCCTCGTTGAGGATCTCGACGATGCGGTCGTCGGAATAGACCTTGGCCTCGGCCGCCTCCGCGTCGATCAGCTGGCGGATGCGATGGCGCACGCTCTCGGCCGAATGGGCCTCGCCGCCTTCGGTGGCCTGGATGGCGGCGGTGAAGAAGAACTTCATCTCGAACACGCCGCGCGGGGTGGCGATGTATTTGTTCGAGGTCACCCGGCTGACGGTCGACTCGTGCATGCCGATGGCGTCGGCGACGGTCTTCAGGTTCAGCGGCCGCAGGTGCTGGACCCCGAAGGCCAGGAAGGCGTCCTGCTGGCGGACGATCTCGGACGACACCTTGAGGATGGTGCGGGCGCGCTGGTCGAGGCTCTTGACCAGCCAGTTGGCGGTGGCCGCGCACTCGGCGACGAAGGTCTTCTCCTGGTCGGAGCGGGCGGCGGCGCTGACCCGGGCGTGATAGCGCTGATCGACCAGCAGGCGGGGCAGGGTGTCGCCGTTCAGCTCGACATGCCACAGGCCGCCGGGGGTCTCGCGGACGAAGACGTCGGGGGCCACCGGATGGCTCGGCTCGCCGCCGAAGGCCGCGCCGGGGCGGGGCGTCAGGGCGCGCAGCTCGGCGACCATCTCGCGCAGATCCTCGTCGTCGACCCCGCAGGCCTTGCGCAGGGCGACCATGTCGCGGCGGGCGAGCAGCGGCAGGTTGTTCAGCAGGGCGTCCATCGCCGGGTCGAAGCGGTTGCGCTCGACCAGCTGCAGCATCAGGCACTCGCGCAGGTCGCGGGCGGCGACGCCGGTCGGCTCGAAGCCCTGGACGACGGCCAGCACGGATTGGACCAGCGCCGGGTCGCAGCCCAGGCGGTCGGCGATCTCGGCGACCTCGGCGCGCAGATAGCCGCCCTCGTCGATGGAGTCGATCAGCACGCTCGCCACCGCCGCCCGGGCGGGGTCCAGGCCGGCGACGGCGAGCTGGTCGTGTAGGTGGTCGGCGAGGGTCTTCTCGCGCACCAGGGCGCCTTCCAGGG
>JAEYTM010000108.1 GCA_023434015.1 Pseudomonadota bacterium
CCGCTGCACGGCGCCGTCGTCGAGGCGGCCGGTCCGGACCGTCTGGCAGACCTCCGCACGGACGCCTGCGACCTGGTGGTCGTCGACGCCGACGGCTGGGAAACCCCGGCCCTGGCCGCGGCCCTCCAGGCCCTGGCCGGCCAGGCGGCCGCGCCGCCGGTGTTGCTGGTCGGCGGGCGCCTGCCGACGGCGGTCGTCCGCAACCTGCTGCGCCTGGAGCGCTCCGACGTGCTGGAGGCCCCCTTCTCGCGCGAGCAGTTCTCCGCCGCCGTCGCCTCCCTGCTCGCCGCCGCTCCGACCGCCGCGCCGGCGCCGCACCCCGTCGGCGCTTCGCATTGCTGGGCGGTGGCCGGCGCCGTCGGGGGCGCGGGCGCCACCACCCTCGCCGTCGAGATCGCCACGGCCCTGGCCGCGCGGTCCGACAAGACGAAGTCGGTTTGCCTGATCGACCTCAACCTCGCCGACGGGGCGGCCGCCGCCTACCTGGGCGCCACGCCCGCCATGCGCCTCGCCGACTTCGGCGCCGCCGCCGACCGCATCGACGCGGCGATCCTGCAGGCCTTCGTCACCCCGGTGTCGGGGAGCCTCGACCTGCTGGCCGGCGTCCGGGACCCGACCGCCTTCGACGCGGTCAGCCGCGAGGCCGTGCTGCGCGTGCTGGAGGTCGCCTGCGAGACCTACGCCTGGGTGATCCTCGACATGCCGCGCCACCGCCGGCCCTGGTCGCTGGAGGCGCTGTCGGGCTGCGACGAACTGCTGGTGGTGTCAGAGCTCACCGTCCCGGCGCTGATCGCCGCCCGCTCCCTGGCCGACGAGATGGAGGAAGCCCTGGGGGCGAAGCCGCGCATCGTCCTCAACCGCCTGGCCAGCCGCATGTTCGGTCCCGCGCCCTCGATGGCCGAGGCCGAGCGCGCCCTGCAGCGCAAGGCCGACGCCGGCGTCGCCTCCGACTGGGAAGCCGCCGCCGCCTCCGTCAATCTGGGCGGCCCGATCGCCCAGCACCGGCCGAAATCGAAGATCGTCCGCGACGTCGCCGCCCTGGTCGCCCGCCTGGCCGACGGGTCCGCCGGGAAGGACGCGACCAGTCGGAAGGCCGCCTGATGAGCCGCTTCAGCCTCGCTCGCGCCGCGCCGAACAGCGCCGAGCCGGCGCCGGTCGCGGCGGCGGCGGTCGTTCAGCCCGCCAAGGCCGAGCCCCGACCCGCCCCGACGGCGGCGGCCGGCCGGTCCGACCTCGACATCCACCTGCGCCTGCACGCCCGGCTGATCGACGAGCTCGACCTGTCCATGCTCGACAAGCTGAGCGAGGGGGACCTGCGCCGCGAGGTCCTGCGCCTGGTCGCCGACTTCGCCCGCGCCGAGCGGATGGCGCTGAACGGCGCCGAGCTGGAGGCGCTGGGCGCCTCGATCTACGACGAGATGGTCGGCCTTGGTCCCATCGAGCCGCTGCTCCGGGACGAGGGGATCAACGACATCCTGATCAACGGGCCGTTCCAGGTCTATGTCGAGCGCCGCGGCGAGCTGGAGCTCACGCCGATCCGCTTCCGCGACAACGAGCACCTGCTGCGCATCGTCAACCGCATCGTCGCCGGCGTCGGCCGCCGCATCGACGAGAGCCAGCCGATGGTCGACGCCCGCCTCGCCGACGGCAGCCGGGTGAACGCCGCCATCGCCCCCGTCGCCATCGACGGCGCCGCGGTCTCGATCCGCAAGTTCTCCAAGAAGCCGCTGACCCTGGAGAAGCTCGTCGAGGTCGGGGCCATGCCGCAGGCGGTGGCGGACTTCCTCTACGGTGCCGTGCGCGCCCGGGTCTCCAGCGTCATCTCCGGCGGCACGGGGTCCGGCAAGACCACGCTGCTCAACGCCCTGTCCGCCGCGATCAGCGCAGGCGAGCGGCTGATCACCATCGAGGACGCCGCCGAGTTGCAGCTCCAGCAGCCGCATGTGGTGCGCATGGAGACCCGCCCGCCGAACATCGAGGGCAAGGGGGAGATCCGCCAGCGCGAGCTGGTCAAGAACGCCCTGCGCATGCGGCCTGACCGGGTGATCCTGGGCGAGGTCCGCTCGGAGGAGGCCTTCGACATGCTGCAGGCCATGAACACAGGCCACGAGGGCTCGATGGCCACCATCCACGCCAACAATCCGCGCGAGGCCATCGGCCGCCTGGAGCAGATGGTGGCCATGGGCGGCATGAACATCAGCCCCGACGCCATGCGCGGCCAGATCGCCTCGGCCATCGGCCTGATCATCCAGGTGATGCGCCTGGCCGACGGCAAGCGGAAGGTCACCTATGTCACCGAGATCGTCGGCATGGAGGGCCAGGTCGTGCAGATGCAGGACATCTTCACCTTCAACCGCACCCACACCAGCGCCGACGGGACCGTCCACGGCGAGTTCCGCGCCACCGGCCTGCGGCCCCGCTGCCTGGACGAGATGACCCGCCGCGGCATCCCCTACGACGTCGCCCACTTCGACCCCTCGCGCGCCCTGAGCTGACATGGACGCCGGCCGTATCGTCTTCCTGATCCTCGTCTTCGCCGCGGTGTTTTCCGCCGGCCAGGCGGTGTCCGGCCTGGTCCGGACGACGGCGGAGAAGGGGCGCGTGAACCGCCGCCTCAAGCTGGCCGAGAAGGTCGATGGCGTCTCGGCCCTGGTGATGGAGCTGCGCAAGCAGCGCGGCCTCAACGCCGCCGGGGAGAAGGGTGGCAGGCTGCGCTGGCTGTCCGACCTGATCGTCGCCTCCGGCCTGCCTTACGACCGGCGCCGATGGACGATGATGGCCGCGGGCGCCGCCCTGGCCGGCGGTCTTGTGCTGGCGCTGCTGAGCAAGAACCCGCTGCTGTTCGTGCCCGGCGCGGCCCTCGCCGGCCTGGGCGGGCCGATCTTCTTCCTGCGGTTCAAGGCGGCCCGCCGCGCCAGGGCGCTCGGCGAACAGCTGCCTCAGGCGCTGGAGATCATCGTCCGCAGTCTTGAGGCCGGCCACCCGGTGCCGACCGCCATAGGCTTGGTCGGCCGCGAGATGAGCGACCCCATCGGCACCGAGTTCGGCATGTCCGCCGATGAGATCGCCTATGGCGCGACCCTGGAGCAGGCGATCGGCCGCATGGCCGACCGCTGCCAGCACGGCGACGTCGACCTGTTCGCCGCCACGGTTCGCCTGCAGGAGCGGGCCGGCGGCAACCTGACCGGCCTGCTGAAGCTCAACGCCGCCACCATCCGCGAGCGCCACAAGATGCGCATGAAAATCAAGGCCGCGTCCTCGGAAGGCCGCGCTTCGGCGACCATCCTCACCGCCGCCCCGTTCATCGCCGTCGGCCTGATCACCGCCCTGTCGCCGGGTTTCTACGGCGACGTGATCGGCGAGCCGTTCGTCCAGCTCGGGCTGGCGGGGCTGGGGGTGTGGATGTTCATCGGCAACCTGATCATGCGCCGCATGATCGACATGCGGATCTAGGGCGGTGAGCGCGCTCCAGCTCCAGAACCTGATCTGGATGGTCGGCCTCGTCCTGGTCCTGGCGGCGGCCGGCGGTGTGACCTGGCTGGTCGCCGGCGAGCTTCGCGTCCGCGCCCTGCGTCGCGTCCGGCTGCAGCCGGAC
>JAEYTM010000120.1 GCA_023434015.1 Pseudomonadota bacterium
GGCCCGACCCGACGGCGGGGCGGCGGCCGCGCCGCGGCCCTGCAGGCGCCCGGCGAATGAGCCGCCCATCCCCTGTGAACGGCCTGTCGCCCGCCGCCCGCCGGCGCTGGTCGGTGACCTCGCGCGCGCTCGCCGCCATTCTCGGCGGCTACGCCTTCATCTGGCTGCTGACCGCGGCGCTGTCGCTGCTGCTGCCGCGGGTCTTCGGCGTTTCGCCCTTCGACGCCGTCCTGGCCGCGACCATGTCGAGCTTCCTGGTCTGGGCGGTGATCGCCATGGCGGCCTTCCACGCCCGCTCCGCCCGGCGAGCCTGGGCCTGGCTGCTGGCCGGAGGCCTGGCCTGCATGTGTCTGCTGTGGCTGCTCACCGGCCGTCCCCTGCCATGAGCCTCGCCGCCTTCCTGCTCGCCGTGGCCGGCTTCGCCGCCCTGGCCCGCCGCGCCCCGTCGCGGATCCAGGCGCTCGCCCTGCGCGTCGGCGGCGCTGGCCTGCTCGCCGGATCCCTGTGGTTCAGCCTCGCTTGGCTCGGCAGTCCGGTCGGGATCGTCGCCTGGTTCGGCCTGCTCAACGCCGGCGCCCTGCTGACCGCCCTGGGCCTCACGGTGGCGAGGCGTCAGATGGGGAAGTGATCCCGAGTCTCGGGACCTTGGTCATCCGCGGCGTTGCCGATCAGTCCGCGCCGGCCCGCTGTCCGTCGCCGCAGGCGGAGCCGGTGAACTTCACATCGAAGCTGTCCGACAGCCCTCGCCGATGCAGCCTGTCGGGACTGCGTGAAACCGACCGCACTTAGTTCGGAGGTGGAGCGCTGGGGATGGCCGAGCAGGGCGGGGCGCATCCACCGCCGCGGAAAACAACGTTGAACCGCAAATGGGCTCTGCGCCTTTTCAGAGCGGTCGCCTGTTGCGGAGAGACCGCGTAGAATCGCCGGGCGCGGTATAAGGCTGCGAGCATCGCGGTGTTGCCGGCCGACTCGAGGAAGGTGCATCCACCCAAGGTCCCGTCGGTATTGACGGCGCATTCCATGCGGCCTGAGGATGGCCCTTGTCCTGGCGGCGCTATTTCTGCGAGCTGGGCCGCGGTCGGGCTCTTCAACCATTGGGGGCCAGGTTCAGACGTCACGACCTCGGGCCGCGCCTGCGCCATCCCCGAGGTGGGCCAGCTGGAAATCAGCGCCATCGCGAACAGGGCCGCGCTTCTGACCGACATGTCGCCCCTCACCCCGCCTTCAGCGCCATCATCCGCTGCGCTTCCTCGGCGCAGAACTTCCGCCACCTTGCCCGCAGCGCCGCCGGCCGGTCGGGGTAGCGCTCCCCGGTGAACCGCGCCGCCTTCACCCGGTCGGTGCGGAAGCTGCGGAAGTCGCCGCGCAGCTCGCACCAGGCGACCACCAGCCGCACCGTCTCGTGATAGCCGATGGCGAACGGCCAGACCGTGCGCTGGCTGGTCCGGTCCTGTTCGTCGCAATAGGTCAGGGCGATCTTGCAGCCCGAATGGATCGCCCGGCGCACGGCGGCCATGTCCAGCCGGTCGGGCAGGGCGTTCCAGTTGGGGTGGGCGCGGCTGGCCGGCTCCAGCACCAGGGGTCGCAGGCGCTCGGGCACCGCCACGCTGATCTTGGCGATCAGGTCCTCGGCGGCGCGGGCCAGCTCCGGGTCGCCGCGCCGGGCCACCCACTGGGCGCCCAGCACCGCCGCCTCGATCTCGTCCGGCGTCAGCATCAGCGGCGGCAGGTCGAAGCCGCCGTCCAGCACATAGCCGACCCCCGCCTCGCCGCGGATCGGCACCTGCTGGGCCATCAGGTCGGCGATGTCGCGATAGACGGTCCGCTTGGAGGTCTCCAGCTCGGCGGCGATGGCGTCCGCGGTCACCGGCCGGCGGCTGCGCCGCAGCACCTGGATGATCTGGAACAGGCGGTCGGCGCGGCGCATCGGATCTCCCGCCATGCTGCTGACATAACGCTGGCGGCAGAGGGCGCGCACTCTCCCGCCATGTCAACCGACGGACGGAGCGCTGCGATGATCACCCTTTACGGTTTCGGCCCGGGCTTCGGCCTGCCGGAGATCGGCCCCTACGTCACCAAGACCGAGGTGCAGCTTAAGATGGCGGGCCTGGCCTACCGCAAGGAGCTCGGCCGCCCCGACCAGTCCCCCAAGGGCCAGATGCCGTTCATCGAGGCGGGCGGAGAGCGCATCGGCGACTCGACCTTCATCCGCGCCTTCGTCGAGGCGACCTATGGCGTCGACCTCGACGAGGGGCTGGACGCGCGCCAGCGGGCCGAGGCCTGGGCGATCGAGCGCATGGTCGAGAACCAGCTCTGCTGGATCGGCTCCTACGACCGCTGGCTGGTGCCGGCCAATTTCGACAAGGGCCCGGCCCGCTTCTTCGACGGCGCCCCCGAGGCGGCGCGCGAGCGGATCAAGGCCGAGGTGCTGGAGCGGGTGCAGGCCAACATGGTCGCGGTCGGCGTCGCCCGCCACACCGGGCCGGAGCGGCTGGCCCTCGGCGTCCGCTCCCTCGACGCCCTGTCGGTGATCCTCGGCGAGCGGCCCTATCTGATGGGCGCGCGGCCCTGCGGGGCGGACGCCACGGTGTTCGCCGTCCTGGCAATGATCCTGACGCCGCACTTCGACACCGCGCTGCGCCGACGGGCCGAGGGCTACGGCGCCCTGGTCGCCTATGTCGACCGGCTGATGGCCCGGTTCTACCCGGAGTTCCCCTGGCTGCGGGACGAGCCGGCGGAGGCCGTCGCCGCCTGATCTGCACCGGAAACCCCGCCGGTTAACCAATCGGTGGGGTTCCCCCCGTAGCCTCCAGCAAGAACTAGGCCATGGGGGGCGGGTTTTGGCGCTTGGCGCACGTTTAGAGCTTCGGCAGGGACAGGGGCTGGTCATCACCCCCCAGCTTCAGCAGGCGATCAAGCTGCTGCAGCTGTCCAACATCGAGCTCGAGGCCTACGTCGAGGGCGAGCTGGAGCGCAATCCGCTGCTGCAGCGCGAGGACGCCGAGCCCGAGCCTGCCGCCGAGGCTCCCGACGCGCCCGCCGACCTCTCGGCCGTCGCCGACGCCGAGGCCCGCGCCGACCTCGACGCCCTGTCGGTGATCCTCCGCGAGCGGCCCTATCTGCTGGGCGCGCGGCCCTGCGGGGCGGACGCCACGGTGTTCGCCGTCCTGGGAATGATCCTGACGCCGCACTTCGACACCGCGCTGCGCCG
>JAEYTM010000156.1 GCA_023434015.1 Pseudomonadota bacterium
CTGCTGACCGCCGCCCTGGCCGGCCCGCTGGGGCCGGATCATCGCGGCCGCGTGGCGGCCTTCGCGGTGGCGGAAGGCAAGGCGCCCGCCGGCCGCAACCTGGCTATCGAGGACGCCGCCGCGAACAAGCTGGTGGGGGAGGCGGCCCTGCTCGCCCTCTGGACGAGCGCGGACGCCGGTGCGGCCGGCCCGGCGGTCGGTGACCGCATCCGGATCGTGCGGGCTCTGCGGGCGGTGGGGCTCGAGGCGGAGGCCCGCCTGTTCGCCCTGGAAGGCCTGCTGGCGCTGAAATGAGCGGCCGGGGCGCCGGCTGGGCCGAGGCCTTCCTGGAAATGATGGCCGTCGAGCGGGCGGCCGCGAAGAACACCCTGACGGCCTACGCCCGCGACCTGTCCGACGCCGGCGACTTCCTGGCCGCGCGCGGCGCCGACCTGGCGACGGCCGCCGCCGAGGACGTCGAGGCCTATTTCGCCGCCCTGGGCGCACGCGGCCTGTCGCCGGCGACAGCCTCGCGCAGGCGCGCGGCGGTGCGCCAGTTCTACCGCTTCGTTCTGGGCGAGGGCTGGCGCGCGGATGATCCCTCGCGCCGGGTCGAGGCGCCCCGGAAAGGCCGCCCCCTGCCCAAGGTGCTGGGCCGGGATGAGGTGGACCGGCTGATCGCCGCCGCCGCCGCCCGTGACGGGGCGCAGGGCCTGCGCCTGGCCTGCATGGTCGAGCTGGCCTACGCCTCGGGCCTGCGGATATCCGAACTCACCAGTCTGCCGCTCGACATGCTGGCGCGCGATCCCGCCTACCTGATCGTTCGGGGAAAGGGCGGTAAGGAACGGCTTGCCCCGCTGAACGCCGCCGCCCGGGCGGCGGTGAAGGCCTATCTGGAGGTTCGGCCCGGCTTCCTGCCCAAGGGCGACAAGGCCAGCCCGTGGCTGTTCCCCTCGCGTGGCAAGGGCGGCCGCCTCACCCCCCGCCGCTTCGCCCAGCTGCTGGACGAGGCGGCCGTGGCCGCTGGCATCGATCCGTCGCGGGTCAGTCCCCACGTCCTTCGCCACGCCTTCGCCACCCACCTGCTGGACGGCGGCGCGGACCTGCGCGTGGTGCAGACCCTGCTGGGGCACGCCGACATCGCCACGACCCAGATCTACACCCATGTCGCGGGCGACCGACTGCGCGAGGTCGTCGAGACCAGGCACCCGCTGGCCCGCAAGACCTGAATCCGACGGAAAAGGGCCGCCCCCTTGGGGACGGCCCTCGTCTCAGCCGACGCCGGCGCTTCAGCCGGTGATGCGGTAGCGTCCGTCGCGGTCGGGGCAGACCCGGACATAGCGGTAGTCGCGGCCGTAGTCGTCGACCGGGGCCGGCGCCAGGCGGCAGCGCTGGCGGTTGTAATAGGAATAGTCGTACTGGCCGCTGCGGCGCCGACGGTCGAACCGGCTCTCCCGATACGGGACGGTGTCCTGGTAGCTGAAGTAGGGACCCCGGCTGTCGCAGCGGAAGCGGTCGCGGTTGTTGTTGTTGGTCGCGTTGCCGACGCCGGCGCCGATCGCACCGCCGACCACGGCGCCGAGGACGGCGCCTTCGGTCCCACGGCCGTTGGCGGCCACGTTGGAGCCGAGCGCCGCGCCGGCCAGGGCGCCGATCAGGCCGCCGATGGCGGTGTTGTTGCCGTTGCCGCCGGTCGGTCGGCACGCGGCGTCATAGGCGGCGTTCGACCCGTAGGCGCCGGCCGAGGGGGCGTAGCGCGACCAACGGCGGTCGTCCCAGGTCGGCTCCGGACCGTAGGCGCGGATGTAGGAGCCGGGGCCATAGCGGCGATCATAGTCGGCGCGGGCGCGCTCCCAGTCCGAGCGGCGACGCTCATAGTCGCGCCGGGCCGCGTCGTAGCCCGCGCGGCTGTCCTCGTACCGGGCCTGCCGCGCTTCGTACTCGCGCAGCTCGCGTTGATACTCCTGGGTAGGCCGGTACTGCTGGGCGATGGCGGGGACGGCAGGAAGGGCGGTCGCGACGGCGAGCGCCGACACCAGGCCAGCTTTCAGAGAGATGCTCATGGGGGTTTCCGATTCTCCTCGGATGCGCGAGGCGTGTCATTCGGATCGCGCATCATTCGTGACGGTACGCGCCGATCGGCCGCCGGTCCCCCGCCGGCGGCGGCGCTCGGCCGGACCTTGACCTTGAAACGCCCCCGGGCGCCGCGGGTTGCAAAACCTAGGCGCCGGTCTGGCGGTGGGGCGCGGCGACGGGCTTGCTCTCAGGCGAACCCCGCTCGCGCAGGAAGATGGCCAGAACGATCAGCACGCCGGTGGACAGAAACTCGCTCTGCCAGTTCTGGAACGACTCGAACCAGAAGCCCGCGTCCCCCAGGTGCTCTATCAGGCCGGGCGGCGGCTGGCCGTGCTGCATCGCCTCCTCCGCCGCCGCCCGGGTGCTGTTGATCCAGTGCAGGGTGAACGAGAGGGCGAACAGCAGGAACAGCGCCAGCCCCAGCGAGTGGGCGTAGAGCGTGCGGGCCAGGCCGCCGGCGCGCACCGGCCACGGCGCGGCGGCCTTGCGCGCGTCCAGCGCCGGGTCCCGATCCTGCGGCGCGGTCGCGTCAGGGTCCTTGGACTCCGGCGAACCGCGCTGGAACAGATAGGCGGTGAGGGTCACATAGGCCCCCATCTGCAGGAACTCGCTTTCCCAGTTCTCGAACAGGGAGGACAGGAAGGGGCCGCCGGTCAGGTACTGGCCGATGAGGATGGCCGCCTGGCCATGCTCCAGCCGCGCCTCGTTCTGGGCCGCGTAGCCAGCGAGAATGTGGCCGGTCAGGCTGGCGGTGAACAGCACCGCCAGGGCGATGGACAGGCCGTTGTCGCGAAGCCAGATCCTCATGGCGCAGGAAGGCGCGACGACCGCGCAGGTTCCCGCACTTGTTCGGCCGGACGATCGCGCCTAATTTCCGCCGCTTCGCGAACAGCAGGAAGCGTCCTCGTATGGCCGTCCACTACCTCGAGTTCGAGCGCCCCATCGCCGAGCTCGAAGCCAAGATCGAGGAGCTGTCCAAGCTTTCGGAGACGGCCGGCCCCGGCGCGTTCGACGCCGAGATCGAGGCCTTGCGTTCCCGCGCCCAGGACATGCGCCGCGAGGCTTATTCGAAGCTCGACGCCTGGCAGAAGACCCAGGTCGCGCGCCATCCGGAGCGGCCGCACTTCGTCGACTATGTCGCCAGCCTGATCGACGAGTTCGTCGAGCTGCGCGGCGACCGCAAGTTCGCCGACGATCAGGCGATCCTCGGCGGCCTGGGCCGGTTCCGCGGCCGGCCGGTGGTGGTCATGGGCCACGAGAAGGGCCGCGACACCGTCACCCGCGTGAAACACAACTTCGGCTACGGGCGGCCGGAAGGCTACCGCAAGGCCATCCGGCTGATGGAGCTGGCCGAGCAGTTCAAGCTGCCGGTGGTCAGTTTCGTCGACACCGCCGGCGCCTATCCGGGCATCGCCAGCGAGGAGCGGGGGGTCGCCGAGGCCATCGCCCGTTCGACCGAAAAGTGCCTGATGCTCAGCTCGCCGAACGTCGCCGTGGTGACGGGCGAGGGCGGCTCCGGCGGCGCCATCGCCCTGGCCGGCGCCAACCGCGTGCTGATCCTCGAACACGCCATCTATTCGGTGATCGCGCCCGAGGGGGCCAACTCCATCCTCTGGCGCGGCGGCCGCACGGCCGCCGATGCGGCCAAGGCCATGAAGATCACCGCCCAGGACCTGCTCGGCGTAAAGATCGTCGACCGGATCATCCCGGAGCCTGCCGGCGGCGCCCATTCCGATCCCCAGGCCGCCATGCAAATGGTCGGCGATGTGCTCGAGGAAGAGCTTCGCGAGCTGGAAGGACTGAGCCCCGACGAACTGCGCAAGCGTCGCGCCGAGCGGTTCTACGCGATCGGCCGCACCGGCCTGCAGTAGCCGGCTGCGGCCGAAAGGCCGCCCATCACCCATCGCAAGATCGACGTTCGCGACCGGCGTTTGCCTCTCGCGCGTCATCCAAGGCCGAAGTGCGACCGAAATGTCGCACATAGGTCACATTTCGCAACTGTTACACGACGCGACGTCACGTGGAGTGTTGCGAGGTAACAGGAAACCCCTCGTTGTGACGTAAACACGTTGCATGTGGGGACTCCCGTGACCAGACACTTCAAGACCCGACTAACCTGCGGCTCCGCCCTGGCGGCCGTGCTTGGCCTGATGGCCGTGACCCCGGCCGCGGCCCAGTCGGGCGCCCCGGATGACGAGGTCGCCGTCGAGGAGCTGGTGGTCACCGGCTCGCGCATCCGGCGCACCGAGTTCAACAGCGCCCAGCCGCTGACCATCCTCACCAACGAGAGCGCCAACCTGCGCGGCGTGGCCAACACCGCCCAGATCCTGCAGACGGCGCCCCAGGGCGCCACGGCCCAGCAGATCAACAACAACTTCACCGGCTTTGTGACCACCGGCGGCAATGGGGCGAACACCATCTCGCTGAAGGGCCTCGGCGCCCAGCGCACCCTGACGCTGATCAACGGCCGCCGGGCCGGTCCGGCCGGCGTCGGCGGCACGGTCGGTCCGTTCGACCTCAACACCATCCCCGCCTCGCTGATCGACCGGATCGAGATCCTGTCGGGCGGGGCCTCGTCGATCTACGGCTCCGACGCCATCGCCGGCGTGGTCAACATCTTCACCCAGCAGAACGACGACCGTCTGAAGATGGACGTCTTCACCTCGGTGCCCTTCAGGAGCGGCGGCGAGGAGCACCGGGCCAGCCTCTCCAAGGGCTGGACCTTCGACCGCGGCCACCTGACGATCGCGGGCGAGTTCTACAAGAGCCGCGGCCTGCAGTTCAAAGACCGCGACTACCTCGAGTGCCCGGTCGACTACGTCTCGAACCCCGACACGCGCGAGCGCATCGACCTCGTCGATCCGGCGACCGGCGCCTACAAGTGCATCAACACCCTGACCGGCATCTACATCAGCGGCGCCAACCGTTACATCGCCGACCCGACGGTTACGGCTGACGGATTCAACCTGAACGGCTTCCGGCGGGTGAACGCCAACCTCGCGGCGGTCAACGCCGACATCAACCCCAACATGGCCGGCCTTCAGCCGGTCTACGCCCAGTTCGTGCCGGAGTGCGCCGGCCAGAACGTGCCCGGCTCGGTCACCGCCGCCTGCTCGGCTGCCCGCCTGGCCTTCGCCCTCGGCACCCAGGCGCGCCAGCCCACCGACTCGCCGCTGCAGGGTTATCGCCACGCGGTCTCGCCGGTCGAGCGCATGACCTTCTTCAGCGCCGGCGCTTATGACCTGACCGAGAGCGTGCAGGTCTACGGCGAGCTGCTCTACAACCGCCGCGAGTCGGCCCAGCGCAGCGTCCGCCAGCTCGGCCCGACGATCGCCGCGGCCAACCCGACCAACCCCTTCAACGCGGTCAACAACCCGGCCTACAACAACGGCCCCTACGGTCCGCGCGGGGCGACCACGGTCGCCCCGATCTTCGTGCTGCCGATCACCCGCGACCAGCAGGTGGACTATGTCCGCGGCGTCATCGGCTTCAACGGCGAACTGCCCTCCACCCTGCCGGTGATCGGTGAATGGACCTGGGACATCTACGGCCAGTACTCGAAGTCCACCGGCAAGTACGGCCAGGAGTTTATCTACCTCGACCGGCTGAACGCCGTCAGCGGCGCCGCCCAGTGCAATCAGTCGCTGGTGGTGCTGTCGGCCAATGCCCCCAACGCGACCTGCCCGGTCGGCATCAATCTCAACAAGGTGGCGACCGTCTCGGGCAGCTACCTGACGCCCGAGGAGTACAACTTCCTCAACGGCTACGAGACCGGCAGGACCGAGTACATCCACCAGTACGTCGAGGGCACGATCTCCGGCGACCTGTTCCGCCTGCCGGCCGGCGCGGTCGGCGCGGCCCTCGGCTTCCAGCTGCGCAAGGAAAGCCTCGACGACCTGCCGGGCTTCAACTCCCGCAACAGCAACTACAGCGGCTCGGCGGCCGCCGGGATCACCAAGGGCGAGGACACCATCAAGGAGGTGTTCGGCGAGCTGGAGGTGCCGCTGCTCCGCGACGCGCCGCTGGCCCAGAACCTGAGCCTCAACCTCTCGGGCCGCTACAGCGACTATGAGAGCTACGGCTCCAGCAAGACCTATCGCGCCAACGCCACCTGGAACATCACGCCCTGGATCGCCCTGCGCGGTTCGCAGGGCACCTCGTTCCGCGCCCCGGCGCTGTACGAACTGTATCTGGGCGCCTCGACCAGCTTCCTCGGCCAGCTCAACGATCCCTGCTACCAGTACGGCTCGGCCGGAGACCTGACGGACCGCCAGCGGGCCAACTGCGCGGCCCTGGGCATCCAGCCGAACTCCACGCACGGTTCGGCGGGCTCCTTCACCATCTTCGCCCAGGGCGGGGAGGGCTATCTGAAGGCCGAGAAGTCGAAGTCCTGGTCCGTGGGCGTTGTGTTCACCCCGACCTTCGCCGACCTGAACGTCGCCCTCGACTACACCCGGGTGCGGATCAACGACCAGGTCGACCGGTTCGGCGCGGCCAACATCCTCGACGAGTGCTTCGACTCGCCGAACTTCCCGACCGACCCCTACTGCACCCTGATCACCCGCAACCTCGACGCCGCGTCCCCGACGTTCGGCGAGGTGCTGACGGTCAACGACGCCTATCTGAACGTCGCGCGCCAGTGGAACCACAGCCTCGACCTGAACGTGAATTACCGCCGCGACCTCGGCGACCTGGGCGCCCTGACCTTCGGCGGCCAGTTCACCTGGATCCTCGAATGGTACGAGCAGCTCGGCGAGGATTCCGACCCGATCAAGAACAACGGCTTCACCGGCTATCCCGACTTCGCCGCCACGATGAACCTCGCCTACCAGAAGAACGACTGGACGGTGACCTGGAGCACCCAGATGTACTCCAAGACCTCGGACGTCGACGATTCCATCAGCGGCTTCGGCACCGACATCATCACCTTCCGCGACCAGCGGGCCTATGTGAAACGCCACCTGGAGTTCCACGCCCAGCACGACCTGTCGGTCCGCCGCAGGTTCGGCGAGGATCTGGCGCTGACCGTCGGGGTGAACAACCTGTTCGACGAGCAGCCGCCGTACTATTCGTCGGGGGGTTCCAGCCGCTTCGCCAACATGCGGCTGACCTCGCAGTACGACATCATCGGACGACGCGCCTTCTTCCAGCTTCAGAAGGCCTGGTAGTCCGAAGGGCCTGGGGAGGCGAGGGGGGGGGGGGGGGGGGGGCCCCCGCCCCCCCCTTCTTCTTGGGCTCAGGCGATGGCGCGAAGCGTCTCGGCCAGTTCGTCCACCGCCTCCGGCGTCGTCGCCCACGAGCACATGAACCGTACCGACCCGTCGAGGAAGCGGTAGGCGAACCAGCCGGCGGCGTGCAGCCGGGCCAGGGTCGCGTCGTCCATTTCGACGAAGACGGCGTTCGCCTCCACCGGATGGCGCACTGCGAAGGGCATGAGGCCGGCGAGCCGGCGCGCCATGGCGTTGGCCTGGGCCGCCCGCCGGACGAAGGCGCCCGTCTCCAGCATGCCGATGAACGGCGCGGCGTAGAACCGCCCCTTGGACGGCAACTGGCCGGCCTGCTTCAGCCGCGCGTCGAAGCGCCGGGCCAGCGCCCGGTCGAAGATCACCACCGCCTCGGTCGGCGGCATCCCCGCCTTGGTCCCGCCGAGCACCAGCAGATCGACCCCCAGGCCGGCGATTGCCTTCAGGTCGAAACCGGCGGCGGCGGCGTTGGCCAGCCGCGCCCCGTCCAGGTGGACGCCCTGGCCCCTCGCCTTCACCGGCGTGGTCAGGGCCCGCAGGGCCTCGACGGGATAGACCGCGCCGTACTCGGTGGCGTTGGTCAGCGACAGGGCGGCGGGCGACTGGCGGTGGGAGGCCTCTGGCGCGGCCAGCGCGGCTTCCAGCGACGTCGGATCGATCTTCCCGCTCGCGCCGGGCAGGGCGATCAGGCCGAGGCCGTGGCCGAAGAAGCCGGGGGCCCCGGTCTCGTCCGTGCAGACATGGGCGTGTTCGTGGGCCAGCACCGCCTCGAACGGGCGGCAGAGCGCGGCCAGGGCGATGGCGTTGGCGGCGGTGCCGGAGGCGAGGAAACGTACCTCAGCATCGGCGTCGAGCAGCGCCCTGACCAGGTCGGCCGCCCGCGCGCTCGTCGGGTCGGTCCCGTAGCCCGGGGCGAAGCCCGCATTGGCGGCGACCAGCGCCTCGATCGCCTCGGGCGCGGCGCCGGCGGTGTTGTCGGAGGCGAAGTCGTAGCGGGCGCTCATCGCGCCTTGTTTAGCCTATGGGCCGGCGTCGTCCACGCGCAGCCCGCCGCGACGGGCGCCCGTCGTCAGACGAGCGCGCCGTGGCAGTGCTTGAACTTCTTGCCCGAGCCGCAGGGGCAGGGGGCGTTGCGGCCGGTGTCCTCCCAGCCTTCCGGCAGGGCGCTCATCGGCAGCGCCTGGCGCTGGTCGGCGGGGATGCCGTCCGGCAGGGCGCCCATCTGGGCGACGTTCTCGCCGGTCAGCGGGTCCATGTGGACCTCGAACATCTCGCCCGACGGCGGCGGCGGCGGCTCCTCGAACTGGAACTCCACTGTCATCAGCCAGCGTGTGACGCTGTGGCGCAGGTCGACGAGCAGCTTCTCGAACAGGGAGAAGGCCTCGGTCTTGTACTCGTTCAGCGGGTCGCGCTGGCCGTAGCCGCGCAGGCCGATGACGTTGCGCAGGTGGTCGAGGTGCATCAGGTGCTCGCGCCACTGCAGATCGACCATCTGCAGCATGAAGCTCTTCTCGACGCTGCGCATGTGGTCGCCGACCTGGGCTTCGCGCTCGGCGGCGCGGGCCTCGGCGGCGGCGGTGATCCGCTCCTCGATTTCCTCGTTGGCGATGCCTTCCTCGGCCGCCCATTCCTTGATCGGCAGATCCAGGCCGAGGTGCTCGCGCACATTGTGTTCCAGGCCGTGGGTGTCCCACTGCTCGGCATAGGCCTTCGGGGGCAGGTGGCGGGTGACGAAGTCCTCGATGGTGTCACGCCGCATCTCGGCGATGATCTCGCTCAGGTTCTCGGCGGCCATGAACTCGGCGCGCTGCTCGAACACGGCCTTGCGCTGGTCGTTCACGACGTCGTCGTACTTGAGCAGGTTCTTGCGCATCTCGTAGTTGCGCTGCTCGACGCGCTTCTGGGCGGTGGCGATGGCGCTGTTCAGCCACTTGTGGGTGATCGCCTCGCCTTCCTGGACGCCGAAGGTTCGCATGATCCCGTCCAGCCGGTCGCCGGCGAAGATGCGCAGCAGGTCGTCTTCGCAGGACAGGAAGAACTTCGAGTGGCCCGGGTCGCCCTGGCGGCCGGTGCGGCCGCGAAGCTGGTTGTCGATGCGCCGGCTCTCGTGCCGCTCGGTGCCGAGCACATAGAGACCGCCGGCGGCCATCGCCTTGGCCTTCAGGTCGGCGATCTCGGCTTCCAGCTCGGCCTTGCGCTCGCGCGTCGCCTCGGCGGTGACCTCGACGCCGGCGCTGCGCTGTTCGTCGCGCCACTTGGCCAGCTTCATGTCGATGTTGCCGCCGAGCTGGATGTCGGTGCCGCGGCCGGCCATGTTGGTGGCGATGGTGACGGCGCCGGGAATGCCGGCGTCGGCGACGATCAGGGCTTCCTGCTCGTGGTAGCGCGCGTTCAGCACGTTGTGCGGAATGCCCTTGATGGTCTTGCCGTCGATCTCGAACTTGTGCGCCTTGAGCAGTTCCGAGAGCTGCTCCGACTTCTCGATCGAGACCGTGCCGACCAGGATCGGCTGGCCGCGGCGATAGCAGTCCTCGATCAGGGCGATGATCGCCGCGTGCTTCTCGGTGTTGGTCCGATAGACCTCGTCGTCCTCGTCGATCCGCGCGATCGGGCGGTGCGTCGGAACCTCGGTGACGTCCATCTTGTAGATGTCGAGGAATTCCTGCGCCTCGGTGGCGGCGGTGCCGGTCATGCCGGACAGCTTGGAATAGAGGCGGAAGTAGTTCTGGATGGTCACCGAGGCCAGGGTCTGGTTCTCGGGCTGGATGACCGCGCCCTCCTTCGCCTCGATGGCCTGGTGCAGGCCCTCCGACAGGCGGCGGCCCTGCATCATGCGGCCGGTGAACTCGTCGATCAGGATCACCTCGCCGGCGCGGACGATGTAGTCCTTGTCGCGCTGGTAGATGACGTTGGCGCGCAGCGCCTGGTTCACATGGTGCACGATCGAGACGTTGGCGGCGTCGTAGAGGCCGGCGGAATCCTCGGTCAGATGACCGCCGCTCATCAGGATGTCCTCGATCCGCTCCGAGCCTTCCTCGGTCAGGATCACCTGCCGCTGCTTCTCGTCGAAGTCGAAGGTCGCCGGGTCCTGGATCAGCTCCTTGATGAGGCCGTCGATGGTCTTGTAGAGCTCGCTGCGGTCCTCGGTGGGGCCGGAGATGATCAGCGGCGTGCGGGCTTCGTCGATCAGGATCGAGTCCACCTCGTCGACGATCGCGAAGTTGTGGCCGCGCTGGACCATCTCGCTGGCGTCATAGACCAGGTTGTCGCGCAGGTAGTCGAAGCCGAACTCGTTGTTCGTGCCGTAGGTGATGTCCGCGGCATACGCCGCCTTGCGCTGGCCCTGGGTCACGCCATGGACGATCACGCCCACGTCCATCCCGAGGAAGCTGTAGATCTGGCCCATCCACTCGCTGTCGCGCTGGGCCAGGTAGTCGTTCACCGTGATGACGTGCACGCCCTTGGCGGCGAGGGCGTTCAGATAGACCGGCAGGGTGCCGACCAGCGTCTTGCCTTCACCGGTCCGCATCTCCGCGATGCCGCCCTGGTGCAGGATCATCCCGCCGACCATCTGGGTGTCGAAGTGCCGCAGGCCGATGGTCCGCCGGGACGCCTCGCGGACGACGGCGAAAGCCTCTTCCAGCAGGCTGTCGAGCGTCGCGCCCTGGGCCAGCCGCTGACGGAACTCCTCGGTCTTGCCGCGCAGCTCCGCGTCGGAGAGCGCCTCCATCTTGGGTTCGAGGGCGTTGATCTTGGCGACGCGGGCGGTCATCGCCTTGACCTTGCGGTCGTTGGGAGAGCCGAAGAACCGTTGGAAGATGCTCAAGGCAGATGTCCGGTTTTGTGCGGGGCGACGGCGGCGGCCGTGAAATAGCCCATCGCCTGCCGGTAGAATTTCGCCTTTTCAGGGCGCGCGAGACTTAAGCAGCGCCCATGCCAGTGTCAACGAAGGGACCTGGGAAAGGCCGCCCCCCGCCGCCCGTCCGGGCCTTCGCCGGGACGGACCGCAGGGGACGCATCTGCGTGATCGAAGCCCTAGAACACCTCGAACAGGCCGGCCGCGCCCATCCCGCCGCCGATGCACATGGTCGCCACCGCCCATTTCGCGCCGCGCCGGCGGCCTTCCTGCAGCAAGTGGCCCGACACCCGCGTGCCGGTCATCCCGAACGGGTGGCCGATGGCGATGGAGCCGCCGTTGACGTTGTACTTGGCCGGGTCGATGCCCAGGCGGTCGCGGCTGTACAGGCACTGCGAGGCGAAGGCCTCGTTCAGCTCCCAAAGGTCGATGTCGTCGATCTTCAGGCCGTGGCGCTCCAGCAGGCGCGGGACGGCGAACACCGGGCCGATGCCCATCTCGTCGGGTTCGCAGCCGGCGACCGCGAAGCCGCGGAAGGCGCCCAGCGGCTCCAGGCCCCGACGGCCGGCCTCCGCCGCCTCCATGATCACCACCGCCGCCCCGCCGTCGGACAGCTGCGAGGCGTTGCCGGCGGTGATGAACTTTTCGGGACCGCGCACCGGCTGCAGCCGCGCCAGGCCCTCGAGCGTGGTGTCCGGCCGGTTGCACTCGTCGCGGTCGACCACATAGTCGACGACGGACTCCGCCTTGGTCTCCTTGTCGACGACCTTCATGCGGGTGGCCATCGGGACGATCTCGTCGGCGAACTTGCCCGCCGCCTGCGCCGCGGCCATCCGGCGCTGCGATTCCAGGGAATATTCGTCCTGCGCCTCGCGGCTGACCTTGTAGCGCTCGGCGACGATGTCGGCGGTGTCGATCATCGGCATGAAGATGGCCGGGTGCATCTGTGTCAGGCGCGGGTCGTCGTTCACCGGCCCCCCCATGCCGCCGCCGGGGATCGAGATCGACTCCACCCCGCCGGCGACCACCACCTCGGCGCCGTCGTTGCGGACGTAGCCGGCGGCCATGGCGATGGTCTGCAGGCCAGACGAGCAGAAGCGGTTGATGGTGACGCCCGAACTGGTCACGGGCAGGCCCGCCAGCAGAGCGGCCTGCCGTCCGAGGTTGCCGGCGCCGTGGGTCACGTTGCCGAGGAAGCAGTCCTCGACCGCCGCCGGCTCGATCGCGGCCTTTTCAACCGCGTGCTTCACGGCGTGGGCGGCCATCGACACCGTCGGGGTCATGTTGAAGCCGCCGCGGCCGGACTTGGCCAGGCCGGTGCGGGCGTAGGAGACGATAACCGCTTCGCGCATTGTAAATTTCCTTCGGCCAAACTGTCGTCGGCGCCGGTCAGAAGGTGGCCGGGTCGAAAGCGACCGACCTTTGCATCGGACCGCTTATATGGCTAGGGACGGGCGGCGCCTTCAATGGGCCGCCGCCTCCTTCGGTTTGGGAAAGAACGCGCATGGCGGCTGACACGTCTTTCCGCCCCAGGCTCCTGGCCGGGCTGGCGCTCGCCCTGGCCCTGGCGCTCGGCGCCTGCGGCAAGGATGACGACGGCGACCGCGCGCCGGAACGCGGCGACCAGGCGGTCGCGCGGGTCAACGGCGAGCCGGTCTGGGCCTCCGACGTCAAGCGCGAGGCGGTCGCCCAGGGACGGATCGGCCAGGGCGAACCCCTCGACGTCTCGTCCGACCTGTTCCGCCAGGTGCTCGACGAGGTGGTCGACCAGAAGCTGCTGGCCGCCGAGGCGCTCAGGCGCAAGCTCGACAGGGACCCGGTGGCCCAGCGCCGGCTGGAAGCCGCGCGTGAGCGGATTCTCGGCGACATGCTGGTCGAAAGCGTCGTCGCCGACGCGGTCAACGACAACGCCATCCGCGGCCTCTACCAGGAGCAGCTCAAGCTCTCGAAGCGGTCGGAAGAGATCCACGCCCGCCAGATTGTCGTCGGCACGCAGGCGGAGGCCGAGGCGATCCGCAAGCTGCTGTCGGCCGGCGCCTCGTTCGAAGCCCTGGCCATGGAGCGCTCGACCGACGCAGCGACGCGGTTCAATGGCGGCGACCTCGGCTACTTCACCACCGACGTCATGCCGGAGGGCTACGACGCCGCCCTGAAAGGCGCCGGCAAGGGCGCCGTCGTCGGCCCCTTCGAGGTGGAAGGCGGCTGGGCGCTGCTGCGTGTCGAGGACCGCCGCGAGGAACAGCCGATCACCCTGGAGGCGGCGCGCCCGCAGATCGTCCGCTTCCTGACCTACGACCAGATCCGCGACCTGCTCGAAAAGCTGCGCGGCCGCGCCAAGGTGGAGAACCTGATCAACGCCGGCCCCGCCATCCAGCCCACCCCGCCCGCAGATGCGCCTGCCGCCCCGCCGGCCGCGCCGCAGCCGAAAGCCAAGTCCGCCGCTCCATGACCCGTAAGACCGACAAGCCCGCTTCCGCCCGCAAGCCCGCCGCCAAGCCGGTGGAGGTTGTGGGCCAGACCCTCGAACGCGCCCTCGACCCCCTGGCGACGGCGATCAAGCGCGCGGCCCTGAAACGCGCCGACAAGCAGTCGCGTCAGTTCGAGGAGCCCGCCGCCGTCCAGGCGCCGCCGCCCGTCAAGGCGGGCAAGGAGATGCCGGTCTCGCCCCTGGCCGTGCCTTTCCCCGCGATGCCGCCGATCGCCGGCGTGCAGATGGCGACCGGCCGGGCGGGCTTCTACAAGCACGACCGTGAGGACCTGCTGCTGATGAGCTTCCCCGAGGGCGCCAGCTGCGCCGGGGTGTTCACCCGCCACGGGGTCGGCTCGGCGCCCGTCGACTGGTGCAAGCGCCAGCTTGAGACGACCAAGGGCGAGGGCCTCCGCGCCCTGGTGGTCAACGCCGGCTGCGCCAACTCCTTCACCGGACGTCCGGGCGCGGATGCGGTGCGGCGTGTCTGTTCGGCGGTGGCCAAGCGCTTCGACTGCCGCCAGCGCGACGTGGTGGTAGCCTCCACCGGGGTCATCGGCGTACTGCTCGACGACGCCAAGATCGTCCACCGCCTGCCGGAGGTGGAGACCCGACTGACCGAGGACGGCTGGGCCGGGGCGGCGCGGGCGATCATGACCACCGACACCTTCCCCAAGGGGGCCTATGCCGAGGCGCAGATCGACGGCGTCACCGTGCGCATCGGCGGCATCTGCAAGGGATCGGGCATGATCGCGCCGGACATGGCGACCATGCTGGCCTTCGTGGTCACCGACGCGGCGATCTCGCCGGCGGCGTTGCAGAACCTGGTCAGCCTCTACACCCGCAACACTTTCAACGCGGTGACGGTCGACGGCGACCGGTCGACCAACGACACCCTGCTGCTGTTCGCCACCGGCAAGTCCGGCGCGCCGAAGATCAGCCGCGCCGGCGACCGCCGGCTGGCCGATTTCCGCGACAAGCTGGAACAGGTGCTGATGAACCTCGCCCACCAGCTGGTCCGCGACGGCGAGGGCGCGACGAAGTTCATCAAGGTGACGGTGAGCGGGGCGGAAAGCGCCGCCTCGGCCCGCAAGATCGCCCGCACCATCGCCGAGAGCCCGCTGGTCAAGACCGCCTTCGCAGGCGAGGACGCCAACTGGGGCCGCATTCTCATGGCCGTCGGCCGCGCTGACGAGCCGGTGCGCCGTGAGTCGATCAGCGTGAAATTCGGCGACCTGTGGGCCGCCCACGACGGCCTGGTCTCGCCGACCTACGACGAGGCCA
>JAEYTM010000160.1 GCA_023434015.1 Pseudomonadota bacterium
GTGCTGCGCCTGCGGGTGTCCGCCGCGGCGGCCGATGGCGCGGCCAACGCCGCCGTGCTCGCCCTGCTGGCCAAGGCCCTGGGCCGCCCGAAATCCAGCCTGAGCCTGGTCCGTGGCGAAACCGCCCGGGTGAAACAGATTGAGATCGCAGGCATGGAGCCTGACGAGCTGCGCCGGATCCTCGGTGCGCCGCCGGAGGCGGGCGGGGCCGGTTGAACGGGCGTTTCGTTCACGACTGGCGCAGGCCGCTCCGGCCAGGGCATCATGCGGCATGAGCCGCGCCGCCCTCGCCCGCATGATCGCCGACGCGCGCCGGATCACCGCCTTCACCGGGGCCGGGATCTCGACCGAATCCGGCGT
The DNA here is from genome assembly GCA_023434015.1 of Pseudomonadota bacterium. Taxonomy (GTDB): domain Bacteria; phylum Pseudomonadota; class Alphaproteobacteria; order Caulobacterales; family Caulobacteraceae; genus Phenylobacterium. The sequence continues at coordinate 361 of JAEYTM010000160.1, forward strand.
GCCGGATTTCCGCAGCCCGGGCGGGGTGTGGAGCCGGATGAAGCCGATCTACTTCCAGGAGTTCGTGGCCAGCGAAGACCGCCGCCGCGAGGCCTGGACGCGGGTGTTCACCGGCGCCGCCGGTTGGGTCGGCGCGGCCCCCAACACCGGCCACGATGCGCTCGCCCGTCTGGTCGCCCAGGGCAAGGTCGGCGCGGTCATCACCCAGAACGTCGATAACCTGCATCAGGACTCCGGCGTCCCGGCCGCGCGGGTGATCGAGCTGCACGGCAACGCCAGCTACGCGACCTGTCTCGACTGCGGCCTGCGGCACGAGCTGGCCGACCTGAAGGGGCCTTTCTTGGCGACGGGAGACATTCCCGTCTGCCGGGCCTGTGGCGGCCTGGTGAAGACCGCGACCATCTCCTTCGGCCAGCCGATGCCGGCCGGGCCGATGGCCCGCGCGGAGGCCGAGGCCCTCGCCTGTGACCTGTTCCTGGTGCTGGGCTCCTCCCTGGTGGTCTACCCAGCGGCGGGATTTCCGCTGATCGCCCGCCGCAACGGGGCGAAGCTGGCCATCGTCAACCGCGAGGCGACGGACCTCGACGGCGCCGCCGACCTGGTGCTGCACGACGAGATCGGCCCGGCGATGACCGCCGCGACGGCGGCGAACTGACGCGCCCGGGGGCTAGTTGTAGGCCACGGTGATGGTGAAGGTCCCGGTGTAGGTTCCGCCCTGGGTGGTGCTGTTGAGCTGGGTCGAGCCGCCGATGCCGAAGGCCGCCGAGCCGGCCGAGCCGTTCCGTCCGCTGAGCGTGCCCCCGCCGGTGGTCGAGACCAGCGACACCTGGAGGGTCTCCTGGCCGCCGGTGCGGGTCATGATGAAATTCTGCGGCACGACGACCGAGAAGTTCAGCCCGCCCTCGCCGGTGACCTCGAAGGCGGCGCGGGACGCCGCCCCGCCCGGTCCGCCGCTCATCACCGCCGCCCCGCCGCCGGCGGTGACCTGGCCGGTCGTCGCATTGACCGAGACGTTCCCGCCGCCGCTGGTCGGCCGCATCACCGTGCCGAACGAAAGGTCCGAGAGCTTGGCGACCGCCAGCGGCATGAACAGGGTCAGGGCGCCGGAGGTGGTTTGGGCGGCGCTGGACTGGGCGAGCGCCGGCCCGCCGCCGGCCAGGACCGTCGTCATCGCCACGACCGGCAGGAGATGGCGGATCGTCATCGTCGCGGATCGTTCCTGTCGCGGCCGGTTCGCGGCGCGCCGATCCTCTTGTTACGCAACGATCGCGCCAGGGGCGCCGCCGGCGGCGAGGTCCGCGTCGGATTCACCCTGAATTACAACCGGCCCGCGCACCGAGGCGGGCAAACAGCAACCGGGGCTACTGATATGGCCGCAAACAACATATCTTTGTTACGTGAAGGTGGCCCCATGCCCCGGGGAAGGATGGTGCCGCTTACAGGACTCGAACCTGTGACCCCCTCATTACGAATGAGGTGCTCTACCAGCTGAGCTAAAGCGGCGCTCTGATCCGACGGGCGCTGGCAGCCTTGCCGTCGGTCTTGGTCGTCACCCCACCCCGGACGCGATAACCCCGCACCTGGCGATGCGAAGCCTGCCGACGGGGTAAGGGCGGCCCGATCGGGGCCATTCCGCGACGGTCGGAGGAGCCCCCGGCCGCGAAGAGGCGCCTATTTAGCGGCTCTTGGGCCGCTCGCCAAGCGGCGCCTTCCCTGAGCGCGTCGCGGCTGCGTCGGTGGGCTGTGCGGCGCCGGCGGCTCGTCCTCGGCGTAGTGGCCTTCGTCGATGGGAAAGGGCGCCTGTTCGTCGCCGTCCGCGGACAGGAAGGGCGCCGAATCCGCATAGGAGATCGGCAGCTCGGGCAGTTCGCTCATTCCCCGCTCGCGCCGTTCGTGGCGCGGATGAATCAGCTCGCCGGTCTCGGCGAAGGTGCCGACCAGCCGCGCCCAGTCGGAGGCGTGATAGGCGAAGGCGCGGCCCTCCGGGTCGAGGTCCGACCAGTCGGGCTCGTGCGGCGCGCTCATCCCCTTGGCCATCCACACGCGGGCCTGGTCGGGCTCGCCGCAGGCATAGGCGACGCGGGCCATCAGGCCGGCGATTCGCGCCGTCACCGGTTCCGGCTCGAGCGCCTCGGTGGCGGCCCGGGCGCCGGCCAGGTCGCCGGCGATCAGGGCCTGCTCGACCTGCAGGATGCGGCTTTCCCGGTGGGCGGGGTTCTGGGCGGCCAGCTCCAGCAGGCGGGCGGCCCGCTCGCGCGGGGTCTCGGCGGTGCGCAGGTCGCGATAGGCGAGGTAAAGCGCCGGATGGGGCGCGGCCTTCCAGGCGTGCTCCAGCGTCGAGGCGGCGCGGCCGGTCTTGCCGTCCTGGGCCAGCAGGCGGGCGGCCATCACCACGCCGGGCGCGAAGCCGGGCTGCAGCTTGGCGGCTTCGACGGCCTGGTCCAGCGCCTGGGCGCGGGCCTTGGGGTCGGGCGCATTCTCCAGACGCGCCGCCGAGGCGGCCAGCAGGGCGGCGCGGGCGCGCTCGGCCATCACCGGCGGCACGATCTTGCGGTCGAAGGCGCCGCGGACCAGCTCCAGCGCCGCCTCCCAGTCGGCGGCTTCGAGCCGGGCGTCGAGCAGGGCGCGCCAGGCCCACCGGGCGGTGCGGGCCTGGCCATAGGCCTCGGCGGCGTGGCGTAGCGCGGCCTCGCGGTCGCCTTGGGCGGCCGCCAGCTGCATCAGGCCCTTGTGGCCGGCGAGCCGCATTTCCGGGAAGCTGAGCATGGCGGTGTAGGCCGCCTGGGCGGCGGCAAGGTCGCCGGCCGCCTCGGCCGCCTGGGCCGCCAGCACGCGGACCAGGCCCGGGGCTTCCTCGGCGAGGTCGGCGGCCTTCTGCGCCAGCCGCCGGGCTTCCGAGCCGTCTCCGGCGGCGGCGGCCAGGAAGCCGCGGGTGAGCACCTCGCCCGCCTGGCGGCGGCGCGCCTCCGCGCGGGCGCGTTCGGTCCGGCGGGGCGCGTCGAGGATCCACAAGAGGGTGCG
>JAEYTM010000245.1 GCA_023434015.1 Pseudomonadota bacterium
CAGCTCTCGTTCGTCGCGGCCCTGGCGGCCGCGGACCTCGCCGATACCTGCATGGGGACCGGCGCGGCGAAGCTGAAATGGCCGAACGACGTGCTGGTCTATGGCCGCAAGGCGGTGGGCATCCTCGTGGAATCGGGAAAGGGCCCGAACGGGCGGCTGTGGCTGGCGGTGGGGATCGGGGTGAACCTCTCTGACGCGCCGCTGGACGCGGACCGGCCCGCCACCGCCTTCGCCGAGCATATGGCGACGCCACCCGCGCCGGGCGAAGCCCTTGAGGTGCTGGCGACCCGCTTCGAGGCCTGGCGGACGGGCTGGGCGGCCTGCGGCTTCGCGCCAGTGGCGGAGGCCTGGACCGCGCGGGCGCATGGCCTAGGCGCGCGCTGCGAGGCGCGCCTGCCCAACCGCACCCTGAGCGGGGTGGCCGAGGGCCTCGACCCGGATGGCGCCCTCCGGCTGAGGCTGGACGGCGGGGCGCTGGAGCGCATAACGGCAGGCGACGTATTTTTCGGGGGCGCCTGAGCGATGGTCATGCTGCTTGCGATCGAACAGGGCAACACCAACACCATGTTCGCCGTCCACGATGGCGATCAGTGGATCGCCCAGTGGCGCGCGGCGACCGAGCCCAGCCGCACCGCCGACGAATACGCCGTCTGGCTGTCGCAGCTTCTGGCCATGGCCGGACTTCAGCTCGGGGTGTTCGGCGGCTGCATCATCTCCAGCGTGGTGCCGCAATCGATCTTCAATCTTCGCAATCTGGCGCGGCGATACCTACATGTTGAGCCGCTGGTGATCGGCGAGAACGTCGACCTGGGCATCCCGGTCCGGATCGAGAAGCCGTCGGAGGCGGGCGCGGACCGTCTGGTGAACGCCATCGGCGCCCATATCGTCTATCCGGGCGACCTGATCGTCATCGACAGCGGCACGGCCACCACCTTCGACGTGGTGGCGTCGGACGGCGGTCTGGAGGGCTGCGCCATCGCGCCGGGGATCAACCTCTCGATGGAGGCGTTGCACCAGGCCGCGGCGAAGCTGCCGCGGGTGGCGATCCAGAAGCCGCAGCGGATCGTCGGCAAGGATACGGTCGGCGCGATGCAGTCCGGCGTGTTCTGGGGCTACATCAGCCTGATCGAGGGCCTGATCGCCCGCATCAAATCGGAGTGGGACCGCCCGATGACCGTCATCGGCACCGGCGGGGTCGCTTCACTGTTCCACGGATCGACGATGGCCATCGACCATTTCGATCCTGACCTCACCATTCGCGGCATGCTGGAAATCTGGCGCCGCAATTCAACGAAGGCCTGATGGCAAAATCCAAGAACGACGAACTCGTCTTCCTGCCGCTCGGCGGCTCGAACGAGATCGGCATGAACTTCAATCTCTACGGCTTCGGGCCGGCGCATGATCGCAAGTGGATCGTGGTCGACCTGGGCGTGACCTTCGGCGACCAGACGACGCCGGGCGTGGAAGTCATCCTTCCCGACCCGACGTTCATGGAAGAAAACGCTGATCGCCTGCTGGGCATCGTGCTGACCCATGCGCACGAGGACCATATCGGCGCCGTGGCCCACCTTTGGCCGCGCTTCAAGGCGCCGATCTACGCCACGCCCTTCACCGCCTTCATCCTGCGCGAGAAGCTGCGCGAGGCGGACCTGCTGGACGAGGCCGAGATCACCATCGTGCCGCTCGGCGGGACGATCGAGCTGGGCCCGTTCAGCCTGGAGCTGATCACCCTTACCCACTCGATCCCCGAGCCCAACGGCCTGGCGATCAAGACGCCGCTGGGTACGATCCTGCACACCGGCGACTGGAAGATCGATCCGACGCCGCTGCTCGGCGCCCCGACGGACGCCGACGCCATCCGCAAGCTCGGCGACGAGGGCGTGCTGGCGATGGTCTGCGACTCCACCAATGTGTTCGTTGATGGCCACGCCGGCTCCGAATCCGGCGTGCGCGAGGCGATGATCCCGCTGATCGCCGGGCTGAAGGGCAGGGTGGCGGTGGCCTGTTTCGCCTCCAACGTGGCGCGCATGGACAGCGTGATCCGCGCGGCCGAGGCCTGCGGGCGACGGGTGTGCCTGGTCGGCCGCTCGATGCACCGCATGGCCGCCGCGGCCAAGTCCGTCGGGATGATGCAGGACATCAAGCCGTTCGTGCCGGACAACGAGGCCAAGCAGTTGCCGGCCGACAAGATTCTCTATCTGTGCACCGGCAGCCAGGGCGAGCCGCGCGCCGCCCTGTCGCGCATAGCCGAAGGCACCCATCCGCACGTCAACCTGGGGTCGGGAGACGCCTGCGTCTTCTCCAGCCGGGTGATTCCGGGCAACGAGATCCCGATCCGCAACCTGCAGAACCGCCTCGCCGACCGCGGCGTGCGGCTCTACACGGAGCGGGATCATCCGGGCATTCACGTCTCCGGCCACCCGTGCCGCGACGAGCTGGCGGAGATGTATCGCTGGGCCCGGCCGCAGATCGCGGTGCCGACCCACGGCGAGCGGCGCCACCTGCTGGAACACGCCGCCTTCGCCCGCGATCTGCAGGTTCCGCAGCAGATCACCCCGCGCAACGGCGACATGGTGCGCCTGGCCCCCGGGCGCGCCGAGGTGATCGACGAGGTGCCGGCTGGCCGCCTGTTTGTCGATGCTGGCGTCCTGACTCCGGAGAATGGGGATTCCCTGCGCGAGCGTCGCCATGCCGCCCACAACGGCGTCGTCGCCGTCTCCGTGGCGATCGACGGCCGCAACAAGATCGCATCGGGGCCGGAGATCCGACTGCTCGGCCTGCCCAGCGACGACGACGAGGCGCTGGACCAGACGCTCGACGAACTGGCTGACGAAGCCGAGGGAGCGCTGGAGCGGATGAAGCCCGAAGAGCGCGACGACGATGACGCGATCGAGGCGGCGATGTCCCGGGCGGTGAAAAAGGCCAGCCAGCGGATCTGGGGTCGCCGTCCCGTGGTCGAGACGACAGTCCTGCGGATCTAGGCCGTCGCTTACGCCGGGGCAGGCTCGCGGGGCGATCCGAACGCGCGTATAAGAGAACGATGATCGGCAAGCTGAACCATGTCGGCATCGCCACACCATCGATCGACGCTTCGGTGAGGCTTTATCGCGATATGCTGGGCGCGACCTCCTTCGGCGAGAAGTTCGCCCTGGAGGAGCAGGGGGTCTGGGTCTGTTTCGTCAACCTGCCGAACAGCCAGATCGAGCTGATCGAACCGCTGGGCGAAGGCTCGCCGCTGATCAGTTTCCTTGAAAAAAACCCAAATGGCGGCCAACACCATGTCTGTTTCGAGGTCGAGGACATCCTGGCGGCGCGCAACGAGATGCGCGCCAAGGGCGCCGCGATCCTGGGAACCGGCGAGCCGCGCATCGGGGCGCACGGCGTGCCTGTGATCTTCCTCCACCCGAAGGACATGGGCGGCGTTCTCGTCGAGCTCATGCAAACGCCGAAGGAAACCCACTGATGGGACCGATCACCTCGATCGCGCTGTTCTTCACCGTCTGGTGGACCGTGCTGTTTGTCGTCCTACCGCTGGGTAACGTCACCCATGCGGAGGCGGGGATCGACAAGGGCGACGGCGGCGATCCTGGCGCGCCGGTCAATCCGAACCTGAAGCGCAAGTTCTTCACCACCACCTGGGTGGCGGCGATCGTGTTCGCGATGATCTGGGTGGTGATCCGCCTGGGCCTGATCACCCTGCCGGCGCTGCCGTCGGGCTACTGAGCCCGACGGCGCATTTCGCGCCGCGCGTTGCCAGACTCTTCGCGGGAAGGCTATCAGGGCCGCTCGCCTTTCGAACGTCCAGGAAGCTCAAAGACCTATGCGCCTTTCGCGTTACTTCATGCCCACCCTGCGCGAAGCGCCCTCCGACGCCCAGATCGTCTCGCACCAGTTGATGCTGCGCGCCGGCATGATCCGCCAGGAGGCGGCCGGCATCTACGCCTGGCTGCCGCTGGGCCTGCGGGTGCTGAAGAAGATCGAGCAGATCGTGCGCGAGGAGATGGACCGGGCCGGCGCCGTCGAGGTGCTGATGCCGACGCTGCAGCTGGCCGACCTGTGGCGCGAGAGCGGGCGCTACGAGGACTACGGCGACGAGATGCTGCGCATCAAGGACCGCCACGAGCGCGACCTGCTGTACGGCCCGACCGCGGAGGAGGTCATCACCGACATCTTCCGCAGCTACATCAAGTCCTACAAGGACTTGCCGAAGAACCTTTACAACATCCAGTGGAAATTCCGCGACGAGCGCCGCCCGCGTTTCGGCGTCATGCGCGGCCGCGAGTTTCTGATGAAGGACGCCTATTCGTTCGACATCGACGAGGCGGCGGCGCGGCGGTCGTACAACCGCATGTTCCTGGCCTATCTCAACGTCTATGCGCGGCTGGGCCTGAGGGCGATTCCGGTGCGGGCCGACACCGGGCCGATCGGCGGCGACCTGAGCCACGAGTTCATCATCCTGGCCGAGACCGGCGAGAGCGAGGTCTTCGCCCACCGCGACCTGGTGGAGATGGGCGCGCCTGGACCGGACATCGACTGGGACGGCGACCTCTCGGGCCTGGTGGAACAGCGCACGCGCCTCTACGCCGCGAGCGACGAGATGCACGATGCGGCGCGCTTCGAGGCCGAGGCGCCCGAGGACAAGCGGATGACCGCCCGCGGCATCGAGGTCGGCCACATCTTCTATTTCGGCGACAAGTACTCGCGGCCCATGAAGGCGCTGGTGACCGGGCCGGACGGCAAGGACGTGCCGGCCCAGATGGGCTCCTACGGCGTCGGCGTGTCCCGGCTGGTGGCGGCGATCATCGAGGCCAGCCACGACGAGGCGGGGATCGTCTGGCCGGACAGCGTCGCGCCCTTCGGCGTGGCCGTGGTCAACCTGCGGCCGGGTACGGCCGAGGTCGATGCTGTGGCCGACCAAGCCTACAGGGCCCTTGCCGCGGCCGGAAAGGACCCTGTCCTCGACGACCGCGACGACCGGCCCGGGGCCAAGTTCGCCTCGCTGGATCTGGTCGGGGTGCCCTGGCAGCTGATCGTCGGCCCTAAGGGGGTCGCGGAGGGCGTCGTCGAGATCAAGCGCCGGGCCACCGGCGAGCGCCAGAGCCTGCCGCCGGATGAAGCGCTGAAGGTGATCGCGGCGTGAGCCAGGCCGAGGCGGCCCCCATCGGCGGTCGGGCGCCGCCCTTCGGCCTGTGGGAACGCATGCTGGCCGGCCGCTACCTGCGCGCCAAGCGCAGCCAGGGCGGCGTGGCGCTGATCTCGCTGATCTCCTTCATCGGCATCACCCTGGCGGTGGCGGTGCTGATCATCGTCATGTCGGTGATGAACGGCTTCCGATCCGAACTGCTGACCCGGATCCTCGGCTTCAACGGTCACCTGTTCGTCACCGGCGGGGTCCTTGAGACTGCGGACCTCGACGAGGTGGTGCGGCGCATCGCCCGCGTGCCGGGGGTCGTCCAGGCCGCGCCGGCGATCGAGGCCCAGGCCATCGCCATGGGACCGACGCAGATCTCGGGCGCCATCGTCCGCGGCATCCGTCCGGCGGACCTGCAGGCCACCACCATCGTCTCCAGCAACATCACCGGCGGCTCCCTGGCGGGCTTCGGCGAGGGCGAGTACGGCGGCGACTCGATCATCGTCGGCGAACGGCTGGCCCAGGCGCTGGGCGCGCGGCCCGGGGAGTCGCTGACATTGATCTCTCCGTCCGGCGGGGCGACCGCGTTCGGCGGAACGCCGCTGCAGAAGACCTACACCATCGCCGCCACGTTCAGCGTCGGCATGAGCCAGTACGATCAGGCCTACATCTACATGCCGCTTGAACAGGCGCAGCTGTTCTTCGGCCGCGAGGGCGTCGTGGACGTCATCGAGGTGAAGCTGGACGATCCGGACCAGGCGTCGGCGCTGCTCGGGCCAGTCAACCGGGCCGCCGGGCCGGCGTCCCTGGTTTCCGACTGGACCCAGCGGGATTCCTCCTTCTGGGGCGCGCTGAAGGTCGAGCGCAACGTCATGCGGCTAATCCTCATGCTGCTGGTCGCCATCGCGGCCATGAACATCATCTCCGGCCTGGTCATGCTGGTGAAGAACAAGGGCCGCGACATCGCCATCCTGCGAACCATGGGGGCCGGGCAGGGCTCGATCCTGCGGATATTCTTCATGGCGGGCGCTGCCGTCGGCGTGCTCGGCACCGCCGCCGGCCTCGCGCTGGGTGTGCTGTTCTGCATCTACATCGGGCCGATCCAGACCTTCGTCGAATGGGCGAGCGGCCAGCAGGTCTTCGCCTCCGACGTCTACTTCCTCTCGCACATCCCCGCGCAGGTGGACTGGCGCGAGGTGTCGATCATCACGTTCTGGGCGCTGGCCATGTCGTTCCTCGCCACCCTGCCGCCGGCGTGGCGCGCCTCGCGCCTCGATCCCGTGGAGGCCCTTCGCTATGAGTGAGCCGGTGCTTTCGATCCGCGGGCTGGAGCGCAGCTATGTGACCGGGGCGGGCTCGCTGACCGTGCTCCAGGGCGTCGACCTGGACGTCGCGCCGGGGGAGATCGTCGGGCTGATCGGCCCGTCCGGTTCGGGCAAGTCCTCCCTGCTGCACGCGGCCGGCCTGCTGGAACGCCCGAACGCCGGACGGATCACGGTGCTGGGCAAGGACTGCTCGGACCTGCCGGACCGCCAGCGGACCCGGGTACGGCTGGCGACCATCGGCTTCGTCTATCAGTTCCACCACCTGCTGCCGGAGTTCTCGGCGCTCGACAATGTGGCCCTGCCGCAGATGATCGCCGGCCGGTCGCGCAAAGCGGCCCGGGAGCGAGCGGCGCGGCTGCTCTCCGACCTCGGCCTCGCCCACCGCATCGAACACCAGCCGGCGCAGATGTCCGGTGGTGAGCAGCAACGCGTGGCCCTGGCACGGGCCCTGGCCAACGCGCCCCGCCTGCTGCTGGCGGACGAGCCGACTGGCAATCTCGATCCGCACACCTCCAGCGCGGTGTTCGAAAATCTGTCGGAACTGGCGCGCAGCCAGGGCGTCGCCGCCCTGATCGCCACCCACAACCTGGAGCTCGCCCAGCACATGGATCGGGTGCTCGCGCTGCGCGACGGCCACCTGGAGCTGCACAGGCTGAGCTAGCGGCGCGCCTGCCGCAGGGTGTCGCCGAACAGGGCCAGGCTGGCGATGATCAGCGGCAGGACGAAATAGGCCAGCCGGTAGCCCAGGAAGGCCGCCGCCAGCGAGGCGGGCGGCACGCCTCGCAGCAGGGTCGTCATGGTGCCCTCGAAGACCCCGACGCCGGCCGGGACCGAGGAGGCGAGGCCGGCGACGCAGGCGATCGCGTAAGCCCCAACGAAGGTGGTGTAGGCCACCGCCTGCGGCGGCAGCAGGATCCAGATGATCGCCGCCGCCGTCGCGTTGTCGACCACCCCGAGGGTGAGCTGGGCGGCGGCCGCGCGGGCGGAGGGCAGGGTCAGGCTGCGGCCGAAGGCCCGCAATGGCGCGCGGCGCAGGGCGCAGAGCACCACATAGCCGAGGGCCCCGGCCAGCAGCAGGGCGCCCAGGCCGCGCGCCACTGGCACGGAAATGGAGGTCGCGGCGATCTTCTCGCGCGCTGAGAACAGCAGGCCGGCCCCGCCGAGGGCGGAGATGCCGACGGCGAAGGAGAAGCCGTGGAACAGCGTGGTGGCGGCCACCTGTCGGAGCGAGACGCCGAAACGGTCGTACAGCCGCGCCCGGACGGCGCCGGAGACCAGCAGATTGGCCCCCAGGCTGTGGGCGATGGCGTTGGCCAGGAAGGAACCGGCCAGGGCGGGGCCCCACGGGAGGCGCGCGCCTACCCAGCGCAGGCCGAGCCACTCGACCACGCCCATGAGGATGAAGCTGACAGTCGAAAGGCCGAGGGCTGCGAGGATGGCGCCGTGGCCCCAGGCGCGCATGGCGCGGGTGACCTCGATCGGGCTGATGTCATGGAACTCGCGCCACAGCACCACGGCCGCGGCGGCCAGCAGCACGACCGGCACGATCCGCAGGACCCAGCGCCGCAGCGTCAGCAGTCGGGGGTGGGCGAGGGGCCCATCCCCGTTTCCCGGCGGCGTCGATGCGGCAGGCGGGACGCTCATGGGATCGACCTGTCTCGGCACAGCCCGGGTGTCTCGCGAGTCGCGGATGGGGTCACCTCGGTATATCCGCCCGCTCCGCGGCAGATGCGAGGCGACGGCCCCGACCTTTGGCGGAACCGAAGGCCACGGCGCAGGTTCTGTCGCTGAGCACGGAAAAAGGAGCAGCGCCATGGCGCGTGATGACTTTTCGCGGGACGCACGGTGGGGCCTGGAGACCGGGTCGGACAGGCGGCGCCTGGGGCGCCGGGACACCGAGGATTTCGGCCAGGCCGATTATTCCCGGGACTACGCCTACGATCCCGATCACCGCACAGGGTACCGGGCCGACGACGCCTACCTGAGCCAGGCGAAGGACTACGGCCAGGCAGACTATTCGACCGACTATACCTATGACGCCGAGCACGGCCGGGGCTATCGCCGGTTCTCCGGCGAGGAGCGGGACAACCTTCGCTCGGACGACCGCCGCCCGGAGGACCGCCGCTCGTGGGTGGACCGGGCCGGCGCCTTCCTTTCGGGCGCGCCCCGGCGCGACGACGAGGTGCGGCCGCTCCGTCGGCGCGGACCGTCGGACCGGGTGCTCTGGGCGGTGATCGTCGAACGCCTTGAGGACGAGCGCCGCCTCGACCTGCGCGACGTCGAGGTTGTCGTGGAGAACGCGGAGGTCACGCTGAACGGGACGGTTCGTCGCAAGGAAGACAAGCGCCGGATCGAGGACGTCGCCGACATCGACGGCGTGCGGCATGTGCAGAACAATCTCAGGGTCCGCGACCGGGGCTTCTTCTGAGGGGCCGCGATCCGGAGGGCGTGAGGCCATGAGCAAGCCCATCACCCTGAGCATTCCGCACGCCCTGGGTCGGGGCGAGGCGCGGCGGCGCATCGACGAGGGTTTCGGTCAGCTGGCCGGGCACCTGGGCGGTGCGGCGGGCGCGCTGTCGAAATCGTGGGAAGGCGACCGCATGCGCTTTTCCCTGCAAGCCGTCGGACAGTCGATCACCGGCTTCATCGACATCGCCGAGCAGGAGGTGAAGCTGGAAGTGCTGTTGCCCGGCTTCCTCGGGATGATCGCCGGAAAGCTGAAGGGGCGACTGCAGAAGGAGGGGCAGATCCTCCTGGACGACAAGCGCCGGACCTAGGCTTCCGGCTCCTCGTCGCGCGTGAAGCCGTGCGGCGCGAAGCCGCGAAGAAACGATTCCACCGCCACCGTCACCGGGCCGGAGATGTCGCGCTTGCCGGCTTCCATCTCCAGCACGCGCTTGGCCCCCTGGGCGTCGCCGCCGGCCAGCCGAAGGGCGCGCGCCAGTTCGGCGGGATTCCAGCCGAGCGCTTCGCGGGCCTGTTTCAGGTGGGGGCCAGTCTTGATCATCGACGGCCACTTACTGCGATTTCTGACGTGGAGCCAGTCCGCCCCGACGCAAAAAGATCGGCGGCGGCGGACAAGGCGGGGCGGCTAAGCGGCGTCGGGCCTTGCGTTTTCTCCGCTGAGCCCCTATTTGCCCGCCTCATTCCACACGCAGGCGTTTGGCGACGTGCGGGGAGACATCCCGCCGTATCCATTCCGGTCCTTCCGCAAGATGTTTTGGGGGAGGGTGCCTGCGGAGGTTCAACCGGATAAAGGACTAAGAGCCCGATGGCACTTCCCGATTTCTCCATGCGTCAGCTCCTGGAAGCCGGCGCCCACTTCGGCCACCAGACGCACCGCTGGAATCCGAAGATGGACAAGTTCATCTTCGGCAGCCGCTCGAACATCCACATCATCGACCTTTCGCAGTCGATCCCGCTGCTTCATCAGGCCCTGGTGAAGGTGCGTGAAGTCGCCGCCGGCGGCGGCCGCATCCTGTTCGTCGGCACCAAGCGCCAGGCCTCCGAGCCGATCGCCACCGCGGCGAAGCGCTGCGCCCAGTACTATGTCAATCACCGCTGGCTCGGCGGCACCCTGACCAACTGGCGCACCGTCTCGGGCTCGATCGCCCGCCTGCGCGAGCTGGAAGGCCTGCTCGACGGCGACACCGGCCGCACCAAGAAGGAACTGCTGCAGCTGACGCGCGAGCGCGACAAGCTCGAGCTGTCGCTGGGCGGCATCAAGGACATGGGCGGCATCCCCGACCTGATGTTCGTGATCGACACCAACAAGGAAGCGATCGCGATCCAGGAAGCCCGCAAGCTGAACATCCCGGTGATCGCCATCCTCGACACCAACTGCAACCCGGACGGCATCACCTACCCGATCCCCGGCAACGATGACGCCGCGCGCGCCATTCAGCTCTACTGCGACCTGCTGGCCGACTCGATCCTCGACGGCCTCGCGGCCGGCCAGGCGGCCTCCGGGGTCGACCTGGGCGCCTCGGAAGCTCCGATCGAGCCGACCCTGGCCCGCAAGCTGACGCCGGAACCGGCGGCTGAACCCGAAGTCGCCGCGCCGGAAGCCGCGGCCCTCGAAGCCGAGATGACCGGCGCCACGGCCGAAGAAGCCCCCGCGGCCGAAGCCGCGGCGGAAGAAAAGCCGAGCGAAGAACAGGCCAGCTAAGAGGCGTTAAGCCTCCGCTGACTCACCATCCCCTGACGGCGGGCCCTGCGAAGGGTCCGCCCGATCTCAAACCTGAAGGAGCTGACCATGGCGGAAATCACCGCTGCGCTGGTCAAGGACCTGCGCGAGAAATCCGGCGCGGGCATGATGGACTGCAAGAAGGCCCTGGTTGAGAACGGCGGCGATCTGGAAGCCGCCGCCGACTGGCTGCGGACCAAGGGCCTGGCCAAGGCCGCCAAGAAATCCGACCGCGCGGCCGCCGAAGGCCTCGTGGCCGGCAAGCTGTCCGCGGACGGCAAGGTCGGCGTGCTGATCGAGCTGAATTCGGAAACCGACTTCGTGGCGAAGAACGAGATCTTCCAGGGCACGGCCCGGGACATCGCCGCCGTCGCCCTCGACATCGAAGGCGTCGACGCCATCGCGGCCGCCAAGACGGCGCGGGGCGAAGTCGTCTCGGACGTGGTCACCAACCTGATCGCGACCATCGGCGAGAACATGCGCCTGCGCCGTTCGGCCCGCCTGACGGTGGATCAGGGCGCCGTGGCCCTCTACCTGCACAACGTGCAGGGCGAAGGCGTCGCGCGCCTTGGCGTGCTGGTGGCCATTGAAGGCGCCGGTGACGCGGCCAAGCTGCAGGAAGTCGGTCGCAAGATCGCCATGCACGTGGCGGCGACCGCCCCGTTGTCGCTGTCGCCCGCCGACCTTGACCCGGCCGTCGTGGAGAAGGAACGCGAGATCCAGACCCAGACCGCCATGGAGTCAGGCAAGCCGCGCGAGATCGCCGAGAAGATGGTCGAAGGCCGCATCCGCAAGTGGCAGGAGGAGGTTGTCCTCCTGAAGCAGCCGTTCGTGATGAACCCGGACCAGACGGTCGAGCAGCTCGTCGCCGAAACCGCCAAGGAGCTCGGCTCCCCCGTGTCGGTGAAGAGCTTCGTGCGCTTCGCTCTCGGCGAAGGCGTTGAGAAGAACGCCGACGGTCCCGATTTCGCGACCGAGGTGGCCCAGCTCACCGGCCAAGGCTAAGACTGGACGAAGCCAAGGGCGCGGGCGCGTTCGACGCGCGCCGCGCCCTTGGTCTATCTTGACGACACCCCGCGCTCATCCGGATCCGCCCATGCCCGAAGCCCAGCCCCGCTACAAAAGAATCCTACTGAAGGTTTCGGGCGAGGCCGGTGTCGGCGGCGAGAATTTCGGCATCGATCCAAAGACCGTCCAGGGGGTCTGCGAAGAGGTCGCCCAGGTCGTCCGCCAGGGCGTCCAGGTCTGTCTGGTGGTTGGCGGCGGCAACATCTTCCGTGGCGCGGCCCTGGCCGAGACCGGGATGGAACGCACCAGCGCCGACTACATCGGCATGCTGGCCACGGTGATGAACGCCCTCGCGCTACAGGCCGCTCTGGAAAAGAACGGCGTCTACACCCGCGTGCAGTCGGCGATTCCGATGCAGGCGGTGTGCGAGCCCTACATCCGCCGGCGGGCGTTGCGGCACCTGGAGAAGGGCCGCGTGGTGATCTTCGCCGCCGGCCTCGGCGCGCCCTTCTTCACCACCGATTCCTCGGCCGCCCTGCGCGCGGCCGAAATGGGCTGCGACGCGCTGTTCAAGGGCACCAGCGTCGATGGCGTCTACACCGCCGACCCCAAGAAGGATCCGGCCGCGAAGCGGTACGACACCCTCAGCTACCAGGACGTGATCTCGCAGGACCTGCGGGTGATGGACACTTCGGCGATCAGCCTGATGCGCGACAACAACATTCCCATCGTGGTGTTTTCGATCCGCGAACGGGGTAATTTCCTCAAGGTGCTGCGGGGCGAGGGCGTCTACACGACGATCGCCTGAAGCCGAGACTTCTCGAGACGGAGAGACCTCCATGGCTACGACCGAAAAGCCGGTGCTGGCGAAGTACCGGGACCGCATGGACAAGGCGGTCGCCGCGCTGAAGGACGAGTTCGCTTCCCTGCGGACCGGGCGCGCCTCCGCGAGCCTGCTGGATCAGATTCAGGTGGACGCCTATGGCTCCAGCGTGCCGATCAACCAGGTCGGCGCCGTCAGTGTGCCCGAGCCGCGGATGATCAGCGTCAACATCTGGGACCGCGCGCTGGTGGTCTCGGTCGAGAAGGCGATCCGCGCGTCGGGCCTTGGCCTCAATCCCGTCGTCGACGGCCAGAACCTGCGCATCCCGATTCCGCCACTCACCGAGGAGCGGCGCCGCGAGCTCGCCAAGATCGCCGGCAAGTATGGCGAGCAGCAGCGCATCGCCGTCCGCAACATCCGTCGCGACGCCAACGACGACCTGAAGAAGGCCGAGAAGGACGGGGTCATCAACCAGGATGAGCAGAAGCGGATGGAAGGCGAGGTCCAGAAGCTCACCGACGAGGCCATCAAGCGCATCGACGAAGCCTTGAAAGTCAAAGAACAAGAGATCATGCACGTCTAGGCGCGCAGCCTGACGGAGCCTCTCAGGACCATCGACCCCTATGGCCGCCCAGAAGAACATTTCGTCCGCGGGCGCGCCTGGTCAGGGCGCGGAGGCTTCCCGAGGCCTGCACGTGGCGCTGGTCATGGACGGCAACGGCCGTTGGGCCAAGCAGCGCGGCCTGCCGCGCTCGCTCGGGCATCGGGCGGGGGTCGAAGCCCTGAAGCGCACCGTGTCCGCGGCGCCCGCCCTGGGCGTGCGCTGGCTGACCGTCTTCGGCTTCTCGACCGAGAACTGGAGCCGACCCGCGGCCGAGGTGGCCGAGCTCATGGCCCTGCCCAAGCGCTACTTCGAAACTGACATCGTGCGGCTCGAGCGCGAAGGCGTGCGCGTGCGGGTGATCGGTCGTCGCCAGGGACTGTCGGCCGAACTGATCAGGTTGATCGACGACGCCGAAGCCCGCACGGCGGGCAACGACCGCTTCTTCCTCAACGTGGCCTTCAACTACGGCGGCCAGGCCGACATCGCCGACGCCGCGCGGCGCTTCGCCGAAGAGGTCGCCGCGGGGCGGGCGCGGCCGGAGGATCTCGACGCCGCGGCCTTCGCCGGGCGGCTGGCCACCGCCGGTTCGCCGCCGCCGGACCTCATCATCCGCCCGTCCGGAGAGCAGCGCCTGTCGAATTTCCTGCTGTGGGAGGCCGCCTACGCCGAACTGGTCTTCCAGGACGTGCTGTGGCCGGACTACGGGGCCGAGCAGCTGAAGGCCGCCCTGGACGCTTTCGCGGCGCGGGATCGCCGCTATGGGGCCGTGGTGGCAGATGACGTCCTTGCCGCCGGCTAGGCGCTTCGACTGGTCCAACCTCGGCCTGCGGGTCGCCTCCGCCGCGGTCCTGGTCCCGGCGGTGCTGTTCGCCG
The DNA here is from genome assembly GCA_023434015.1 of Pseudomonadota bacterium. GTDB lineage: Bacteria > Pseudomonadota > Alphaproteobacteria > Caulobacterales > Caulobacteraceae > Phenylobacterium. The sequence goes on from JAEYTM010000245.1 coordinate 13,951, forward strand.
CCTGGACGGGCGACTGGCTGTATCTCGTACTGATTTCGGTCGGCGTCGCCCTGCTCAGCATCGAGTGGGGCGGGATGAGCGCGCCGCGGGCGCCGGTCCGCGTCTCGACCGCAGTGACCGTGGCCGTGCTCTCGGCGGTCTTCCTCAGCCACCAGGGGCATTACGGCCTCGCCTGGATCGCCGTCGGTGTCGGCGCGCTGGCGGCCGCCCTGGTCGCCCGCGGGGTGGCCGAACGCCCGGCCGACGCGGCTTTCGGGGTCTTCTATATCGCGCCCGCCTGCATCTGCCTGGTCTGGCTGCGGGACTCCGATCAGGTGATGTCTCAGCAGGGACACTGGTGGATCCTGATGCTGTTCGCGGCCACCTGGTCGGCCGACATCGGCGCCTACGCCGCCGGCAGCACGCTGAAGGGCCCCAAACTCTGGCCTCGCTTCTCGCCGAACAAGACCTGGTCGGGGTTCGTCGGCGGCCTGCTCGCCGCGATGGCCACCGGGGCCCTGATGTCGGCGCTGTCGGTATTCAACCTCAACCTGGCGGCGGCGGCCTTCATCGGCCTGGTGGTCGGCCTTGCGACCATGGCGGGGGACCTCTGGGAATCGGCGCTGAAGCGGAGGTTCGGGGTCAAGGATTCGGGCGATCTGATCCCCGGTCACGGCGGCCTGCTGGACCGCGTCGACGGGCTGATGTTCGCCGTGGTGGTGATGGCAATCGCCCGGCTCGCCAATCACTGGGGATGGGGACATTGAACCTGCCGCGTAAGATCAGCGTCCTCGGCTCCACCGGCTCTGTAGGGATGTCGACCCTGGATCTGCTCGCCAAGGCGGGGGTCGAGGTCGAGATCGTGGCCCTGACGGCCGGCCGCAATGTCGAGCGCCTGGCTGAACAGGCGCTTCGTTGGCGACCGCGCCTGGCGGTGATCGAGGATGAGGCCCAACTGCCGCTCTTGCGGGAGCGGCTGGCCGGGAGCGGCGTGCAGACCGCCGCGGGCCCCGCCGCTGTCGCCGCGGCGGCGGGCGAGGGCGCCCAGTGGGTCATGTCGGCCATCGTCGGCTTCGCGGGCCTCGCGCCGACCCTGGC
>JAEYTM010000247.1 GCA_023434015.1 Pseudomonadota bacterium
GCCCGGGATGGGCCGCCAGACGGGGATAGCGAGAACATGCGGGATTCCAGGAGCGGGCTCATCCGGGCCCAGGCCAGACGCGCGCTGGGCGTGACGGCGGTCGCCGGCCTCGCCGGCCTGGCCTTCGCGCCGGGCGCGGCCCAGGCGGCCGAAGCCGCCGACGAGGCGCCGGCCGGCCGGTCGACCGAAGTGTCGGGCCTAGACGTCACGGGGACGAAGGCGGCGCCGGCCTCCCCCAAGTACACCACCCAGCTGCGCGACACGCCGCAGACCATCACGATCATCTCGTCCCAGGCGATCAGCGCCCAGAACCTGCTGAGCCTGCGCGAGATTCTGTCGACCCAGCCGGGCATCACCTTCGGCGCCGGCGAGGGCGGGGGCGGCTATGGCGACAGCATCAACCTGCGGGGCTATTCGGCCAATAACGACATCACCGTCGATGGGGTGCGCGACAGCGCCCAGTACACCCGCTCCGACCCGTTCAACCTGGAGCAGGTGGAGGTGATCAACGGCGCGAACTCGGTCTATTCCGGCTCGGGCTCGCTCGGAGGCTCCATCAACATCGTCACCAAGACGCCGCACGCCCAGGACGCCGCCATCGTCGGCGCCAGCCTTGGGACGGACAGCTACGGCCGCCTGACGCTGGACGCCAACCGGGTGCTGACCGACACGGTCGCCGTGCGGTTGAACCTGATGACCCATGCCAACGACGCGCCGGGCCGCGATGTCGAGAAATACAAGCGCTGGGGCGTGGCGCCGTCGATCGCCTTCGGCCTGGGAACGCCGACCCGAGTGGTGCTCAGCTACCTGCACCAGAAGGACGACAACGTCCCGCAGTACGGCGTGCCCTACTATGTGAACGGGACCTACGACGGCCCGCTGCCCGGCGTCGATCCGGGCAATTATTACGGCTATTCCAACGTCGACAAACAGAAGATCGGCGTCGACGCCTTCACCTTCCGGCTGGATCACGACTTCGGCGACGCCCTGTCGGTGCGCAACCTTACCCGATACCAGGAAGTGACCCAGCTCTCGGTGGTGAACCCGCCGCAGGGGACATGGTGCCTGGCCGGCGGCCTGACGCCCGCGGGCGTCGCCTGCGCCACGCCCGGATTCTACCAGCCCAGCGGCCCCCGCGGCACGACCCGGGACAGCAAGAACACCACCCTCTACAGCCAGACCGACTTCACCAGCCGGTTCGCGACCGGCGCGGTGGACCACACCGTGGTGGCCGGCTTCTCCTTCTCCGCCGAGGACTATCATCTCGACAGCGGCAATTCGCTGCGCAACCCGGGCGGGGCGACGCCGAACCCGGTCCTGCCGCCGATGAGCATCGCCGACCCGAACCACGTCTACGGCGGGCCGATCAACTTCGTGACCACCGCCCGCAGCGACGGCGAGATGAAGAACCGCGCGGTCTATCTGTTCGACACCGCGCGGCTGAGCGAGAAGTTCGAGCTGAACCTCGGCCTCCGCTACGAGAAGACCGACGGCGAGTTCGTCACCACCGCCATCGCCACGCCCTACCCGGCGACCGGTCCGGTGGAGACGGTGAACCCGGTGGCGCGCAACGGGGACAAGCTGTTCTCCTACCGCCTCGGCCTGGTGTTCAAGCCGATCCCGGCCGCCAGCCTCTATGTCGCCTACGGCAACACCCAGACGCCGTCGCAGGCCTCGGTCAACGGCGGCTGCACCCTCGCCTCCACCACCGGCGGCGCCAACTGCAACGTCGATCCGGAAGAGGGCGAGAACATCGAGATCGGCGGCAAGTGGGAGACCTTCGAAGGGCGCCTGCTGCTGACCGCCGCCCTGTTCCGCAACGCGCGGACCAACTACCGGACGCCGTCGGGCGACCCGACGCTTCCCGACCAGGTGCTGGACGGCAAGTCCAGGGTGGACGGCCTGGCGCTGGGGGCCAGCGGCAAGGTCACCGACGCCTGGAGCGTGTTCGCCAACTACACCTGGCTGGACAGTGAGGTGCTGCAGAGCGTCTCGCAGCGCAGCCTGGCGGCCGGCGGGGTCGACGCCCAGAAGGGCAATCCCCTGACCAACACCCCGAAGCACTCCGGCAGCCTCTGGACCACCTATGAGCTGCCCAACGGCCTGCTGCTCGGCTACGGCCTCACCTACCAGGGCGAGTTCTACCTGAACAACGGCGCAGGCCCCCTGTTCAGAACCCAGAGCTACTGGGTGCACAACGCCATGGCCGCCTATCGGATCAACGACCGGGTGGACGTGCAGGTGAACGTCAAGAACCTCGCGGACGAGGAATACTACATCCGCGGCCGCAACAACGGCTGGGCGGTCCCCGGCGACGGCCGCTCGGCGGTGGCGAGCATCAACTACAGGTTCTGATCCTCCTCTCGGAACCTCGACTGGCGCCCCGCCCTCCCCCTCGGCGGGGCGCACCTTTTCGGACTATCAAGGGACGGCAGGCGGCCCTGCCGCCGTCCGCTACGACCAGAGCGCCGCACCATGATGATCCAGATCCCCGCCGTGCTGCCGAAAGCCGAGGTCGCCGCCCTGCGCGCCCGGATCGACGCCGCCGACTGGATCGACGGCAACGCCACCTCCGGCTTCCAGGCGGCCCTGGCCAAGCGCAACCGCCAGCTCCCGCACGAACACCCCGTCGCCCTGGCCGCCGGCGAGACGATCCTGCGGGCGCTGGCCGGCAATCAGCTGTTCGCCTCCGCGGCCCTGCCGCGCACGATCCTGAGCCCGCTGTTCAACCGCTACGGCGCCGGCGAGACCTTCGACATGCACGTCGACAACAGCGTGCGGCGCAACCCCGCGACCGGCCAGCCGATCCGCTGCGACCTGTCGGCGACCCTGTTCCTCAGCGAGCCCGACGACTACGAGGGCGGCGAGCTGGTCGTCGAGGACACCTACGGCGCCCATGCGGTGAGGCTCGAGGCCGGGGACATGATCCTCTATCCTTCGTCCAGCCTGCACCGGGTGGAGCCGATCCTCCGCGGCGAGCGGGTGGCGGCGTTCTTCTGGATCCAGAGCCTGGTGCGGGAGGACGCGCGCCGCGCCCTGCTGTTCGACATGGACGTGGCCATCCAGACCCTCGCCCGCGACGCCGGCCAGGGCGCGCCGGCGATCGTTTCCCTGACCGGCGCCTATCACAACCTGCTGCGGATGTGGGCCGAGGTCTGACGGCGGGTCTCTGACGCGGCTTGCCCAGGATAAGGGAATTGGAGCGGCCGGGGGGAATCGAACCCCCGACATTCAGCTTGGGAAGCTGACGTTCTACCTCTGAACTACGGCCGCAGGGGCCGCAGCGGCGGCCGGCGCGGAACATAGCGGGGCGGCGGACGCCGGCCAAGGGGCGATGCGCCGGTTAATCGCGACACCCGGAGGAGCGCCGCCAGCTCGCCGGCGCGCCCCTAGTCTTCCCAGGCGCGGAAGTGCTTGGAGAGCTTCAGCCCCTGGCGCTGGTAGTGGGACCCCAGGTCGCCGTAGAGGCGCGTCGGGCGGTCGGTGAGCGGCTCATAGACCAGGCGCGCGACGGTCTGGCCGTCCTCCAGGATGAACGGCGTCTCGTGGCTGCGCACCTCCAGCACGCCGCGCGAGCCCTTGCCGTGGGCCTCGTCGGTGCCGAAGCCGGGATCGAAGAAGCCGGCGTAGTGGACGCGGAACTCGCCGACCGACGGATCGATCGGGGTCATCTCGGCCGCTTCCATCACCGGGATCTCCACCGCCTCCTTGGAGGCCAGGATGTAGAATTCGCCGGGATCGAGCAGCAGTTGGCCGTTCTGCGGCCGCAGCGGCTCCCAGAAGTCGCGCGGGTCATGGCCGTCGACCTTGTCGAGGTCGACCACCCCGGCGTGGCGGCGGCCGCGGAAGCCGGCGATCTCGCCGGTCAGGTCGACGCCGACGCTCTCGATCCGCAGGCGCTCCGGCTCGCCGCGCTTCAGACGCAGCTGGTTGAGACGGGTGCCGCGGCGGACCAGCACCGAGAAGGTCTGGGGGGCGATCTCGATATAGGCCGGGCCATGGTAGCCCTCGGCCACGTCGTCGAAGGTCGGACCGCCGTCCGACAGCAGCCGCACGAAGACGTCCACCCGGCCGGTGGAGCTCTTCGGGTTGGCGCGGGCCGAGACGCCGGGCGGCAGGGCCAGGCGTTCCTGCAGCTCGGCGATATAGACGCAGCCGCGTTCCAGCACCGCGCCGCGGGTCAGGTCGAGCTCGTGCATGGCCACTTCGCCGATCCGCTCGCGCACCGTGCGGCCGTGACGGGGCAGGAAGGAGGCCCGGACACGCCAGCAGCGGGCGCCGAGCCGCAGATCGAGACTGGCCGGCTGGACCTGATCGGACTCGAAGGCGTCCTCGGCGCTTATGGCGCCGGTGGCGATCAGGGCGTCGATGGATTGGCAGGGCAGTATGCCCGCGCGGGGGGTGTCGCTCATGGGCGGCGAAGACTTACCGCGGAACCCGAGTCTTGCAAGCGATCTGGCGCCCCTTGCAGGAAAGCGGCGCTTGACGCTGACCGGCGGCTGCCGTTGATGCCGCCATTCTTGACCGGCAGGAGCCCCGCCATGGCTGAAGATCCGCGCGACTGGGAAGTCGAGACCCGGCTGGTCCGCGGCGGCATGGCCCGTTCCGGCTATGGCGAGATTTCCGAGGCCCTCTACCTCACCCAGAGCTTCGCCTACGACACGGCGGGCGAGGCCGACCGCCGGTTCTCCGGCGAGGAGCCGGGCTTCATTTACCAGCGCTTCGGCAACCCGACGACGCAGATGTTCGAGGACCGCCTGGCGCTGCTGGAAGGCGCCGAGAGCTG
>JAEYTM010000279.1 GCA_023434015.1 Pseudomonadota bacterium
GGAAACCTCCCGCGCCGCGCCCTTGTCACATAACGTGATCGCACAGTGAGATCGGTCAGTGGGTGATGACAGACTCCACATCGTCGCCCTCGGTCGCCACGGCTACCGGCTGATCCTTCTCGGACCACTCGATCGGCGTCGGCGCCCGCACCAACGCCCGGGCCAGGACCTCGTCCATGGTGGAGACCGGAATGATCTCCATGCCCGATTTCACGTTCTCCGGAATGTCGGCGAGGTCCTTCTCGTTCTCCACCGGGATCAGCACCACCTTCACGCCGGAACGCAGGGCGGCGAGCAGCTTCTCCTTCAGGCCGCCAATCGCCGTCACGCGGCCGCGCAGGGTCACCTCCCCGGTCATCGCGATGTCCTTGCGGATCGGGATGCCGGTCAGGACCGAGACGATGGCCGTGGCCATGGCCGCGCCCGCCGACGGACCGTCCTTGGGCGTCGCGCCGTCCGGAACGTGGATGTGGACGTCGGTCCGCTCGAAGCTGGGCGGCTCAATGCCGAACTTCGTCGCCCGGCTGCGGACGTAGGAGTTCGCCGCCGAGATCGACTCCTTCATCACGTCCTTCAGGTTGCCGGTGATCGACATGCGGCCCTTGCCGGGCATCTTGACCGCCTCGATGGTCAGGATGTCGCCGCCGAAGTCGGTGTAGGCCAAGCCGGTGATGATCCCGACCTGATCCTCCGCGTCCATCTCGCCATACTTGTACTTCTTCACGCCGGCGTACTTGGCCAGCCGCGCCTCGTCGATGGTGATGGTCTCGACGTTCTCGCGCGCCAGATCACGCACCGTCTTGCGCGCCAGGTTGCCCAGCTCGCGCTCCAGGGAGCGGACACCGGATTCGCGGGTGTAGTACCGGATGAGGTCGCGGATCGCCGCCTCGGGAACGACGAACTCCTCCGGCTTCAGGCCGTGGTCCTTGGTCAGCTTGGGCAGGACGTGGCGCTTGGCGATCTCCACCTTCTCGTCCTCGGTGTAGCCGGGGATCCGGATGATCTCCATGCGGTCCAGCAGCGGCTGGGGCATGTTGAGGCTGTTGGCGGTGGTCACGAACATCACCGGCGACAGGTCGTAATCGACCTCCAGGTAGTGGTCGGCGAAGGTCGAGTTCTGCGCCGGGTCCAGCACCTCGAGCAGGGCCGACGACGGGTCGCCCCGCCAGTCCGAGCCCATCTTGTCGATCTCATCCAGCAGGAAGAAGGCATTGGTCGACTTGGCCTTCTTCATCGACTGGATGACCTTGCCCGGCATCGAGCCGATATAGGTCCGCCGATGGCCGCGGATTTCCGCCTCGTCGCGCACCCCGCCCAGGGAGACGCGCACGAATTCGCGGCCCGTCGCCTTGGCGATGGACTTGCCGAGCGAGGTCTTGCCCACGCCGGGCGGGCCGACCAGGCACAGGATCGGGCCCTTCAACGAACCGACGCGCGACTGCACCGCCAGGTACTCGAGGATCCGCTCCTTCACCTTGTCCAGGCCGTAGTGATCCTCGTTGAGGATGTCCTCGGCCTTCTGCAGGTCGATGGGCTTGGGCTTGGCCTTGCCCCACGGGATCGACAGCAGCCAGTCGAGGTAGTTCCGCACGACGGTCGATTCCGCCGACATCGGGCTCATGTTGCGCAGCTTCTTCAGCTCCGCCTCGGCCTTGGTGCGGGCTTCCTTCGACAGCTTGGTCTTCTTGATGCGCTTTTCGAGCTCCAGCAGCTCATCGCGCTGGTCGTCCTGCTCGCCCAGTTCGCGCTGGATCGCCTTCATCTGCTCGTTCAGATAGTACTCGCGCTGGGTCTTCTCCATCTGGCGCTTCACGCGGTTACGGATCTTCTTTTCCGTCTGCATGACGCTGATCTCGCCCTCCATCAGGGCGTAGACCTTCTCCAGGCGCTTCACGACGTTGAAGACCTCGAGCAGCTGCTGCTTCTCGGCGATCTTCACGGACAGGTGGCTGGCGATGCGGTCGGCCAGCTCGCCGGGGTTCTCGATCTGCGGGATCGCAGCCAGGGCCTCCGGCGGCACCTTCTTGTTCAGCTTCACATAGTTTTCGAACTGTTCGACGACCGCACGGCTCAGCGCCTCGGCCTCGGCCGAACCGACGCCGTCCTCGGCGACATAGGCGACTTCAGCCTCGTAGAAGTCGGCCTGCTCGGTGAACCGGGCGATGCCGGCGCGGGCGCGTCCCTCGACCAGCACCTTCACGGTGCCGTCGGGCAGCTTCAGCAGCTGCAGGACGGTGGCGACCACGCCGACGTCATAGATCGCTTCGGGCGAGGGATCGTCGTCGTCCTTGTCCTTCTGCGTCGCGAGCAGAATCTGCTTGCCCTCGTGGCGCATGGCTTCCTCGAGCGCGCGCACGGATTTCTCGCGGCCCACGAACAGCGGCACCGGCTGATGGGGGAACACCACGATGTCCCGCAGGGGCAGGATGGGGAGGATCTTGATCTCGGACATGATGCATAAACTCCTGGCCGGCCCGTTGGATCGAACTCGGCTCCCGGATCGTGGTCACTCAAACGATGCGCTTGAGTCGGACGACCCGTCCGCCGAACTCCGGCGGCTTGTCATGGTTTTATGTGGACGGTTTCGCCTGACGTTCAAGCTGGGCGATATCCTTGCGCGACACTGCGCCTCATGGCCGTCCTCGGTTCGCCTGACCGGTGAAAGCTGGGCCGTGCGCGCAAGGCTATGCCCCGGCCACGGAGGCTAGATAGGAATCCGGGCCGACTGCGGCAAGCTGTCCCGCCCTTACGTCGCCTCGTCGTCCCTGTCCCGGCAGTTGAGTTCGATCATCACGCCGTTCAGCTCGGTGACGAAGATCTGCCGCGTCGTCGTTCCTGGGGTGGTCGTCGCCCGATAGGCCAGCCCGGCTCCGTCCAGCCGGCGGATCGCGTCCTGGTAATCATCGATGGCGAAGGCGAAGTGATCGAGCGACGAGCCGCGCGACGGCTCGGCGGCCCGCTCGACCTCGACCAGATGCACCACGTCCCGCCCTCCCGCGTAGAGCCAGGTCCCATTGAACGGAAACGGCGGCCGCCAGCCCTCGGTCAGCCCGAGCACGTCTCGAAAGAAGGCCCGCGTCCGCTCCAGGTCCGCCGTGCGGATATTGATGTGGTCGAGGCTGATGATCACCGTCGGCGGCTCCCGGATGAACCTCCGGCATATCCCGACCGCCGGCGCGGCGGCAACTCAGCTCCCGAAGATCCACCCCTCGGCCAGGGTGGAGAGCTGGACGTTCTGCAGCACCAGTTGAGCGTCGCCGAGGTCTACGACGGTGTCGGCGCCGACCTGGCTCACGGCGTAGGTCGCGCCGGGCAGCAGCTGCACCCGGTCGCCCTGGGCGAAGTTGAAGTCGGTGACGAGGTCGCTCCCGGCCCCGGCGAAGGTGTGGAAGGTGTCGGCGCCCGATCCGCCGGTCAGGGTGTCGCTACCCCGATCGCCGGACAACCAGTCGTTCCCGGCGCCGCCCTGGATCACGTCGTCGCCCTGGCCGCCGCGCAGGGTGTCGGCCCCGTCGCCGCCGTCGAGACGGTCGCTCCCCGCCCCGCCCTGCATGACATCGTCGCCCCAGGCCCCGGAAAGCCGGTCGTCGCCGAGGTCACCATAGAGGATGTCGTCCCCCAGCCCGCCATCCAGCAGGTCGTTGTCCTTGCCGCCGTAGAGCAGGTCGGCGCCGGACCCGCCGTAGACCTCGTCCGAGCCCATGTTGCCGTGCAGGGTGTCAGCGCCATTCGACCCATAGACCAGGTCGGCGCCGCCCAGGCCGGAGTAGACGTTCTCCCCGTCCCGCAGGAAGACGGCATTGTCGCCGTCGTCGCCAACCGTGGGTGTCGGCGTCGGCGGCGTGTCGTCATCGAGGATGGCCGCCGACACTTGGGCGTCCTCGATATCGATGCCCACCGGGTTGGACAGCGTCACCCGGAAACCTTCCGTCGGTTCGCTGGCCGCGTCGCCGGCGACGTTCACCGTGATGGTCGCTGTCGCCTGACCGTTGGCGAAGTTCACCGTGCCGCTGGGCAGCACCCCACCCACGAAATCCCGCGCGTCGGCGGGAGACCCGCCAAAACCCGTAACCGCCCAGTCCGCCGACGCGGCGTCCAAGGTTGAGCCGAACCGGGTCACCGTGAAGGTAAAGGCCGTCGTCCCGGCGTCGCCCTCCGGCCGGTTCTGCGGCGCGTCGGCGGCGATGGTCAGGCCAGTGTTGAGAAGGATTGACATGGCGTTGCCGTCCGCCGCCGTCACCGCCACATCCGTCCGACCGTCGCCGTCGAAATCCCCCGTCGCGACGGCGCGGGCCCCGTTCCCCGCAGCGTAGGCCGTCTCTGCGGAAAAACCGCCGGCGCCGTCACCGAGCAGGACCGACACGATGTCGCTCCTCTGGCTCGCGGTGACGATGTCGAGATCGCCATCGCCGTTCACGTCGAGGAACGCCAGGTGGCGAGGGTCGTTTCCCGCTGAATATAAGGTGTTGCTGGCGAAGGCGCCGTCGCCATTGTTCAGCCGGACCGCCAACGAGCCGGTGTCGTGGGCGACCGCAAGGTCCAGATCGCCGTCGCCGTCCACGTCACCCAGCGCAGTCCCGTACGCGCCGTCGGCGGTGAGATAGGGTACGGCGGCCGCATAGCCGCCAGTTCCGTCGCTCAGCAGCACGGAG
>JAEYTM010000283.1 GCA_023434015.1 Pseudomonadota bacterium
GTGCAGGGCCGGCGTTACGCTCCAGACGACGTAGTAGCCGACGAAGATCGCCAGCACGAAGATGGCCAGCCGGAAGACAGTGGGATCGACGGCTTCCATGGTCAGGCCTTGAGCTGCGGGTGGACGATCGCGCCGCCCTGGGTGACCAGGGCGGCCTTGAGGATCTCGTCCTCATAGTCGGGCGCGAACTGCCCCTCCTTGTCGAGGAACAGCCCGGCGAAGGCGAAGAGGTTGCGGGCGTAGAGCGCCGAGGCGTCCGTGGCGACACGGCCCGGCAGGGTGGCGACCCCGAGGATCTTCACGCCGTTGGAGGTCACCGCGACTTCGCCGAGCTTGGCGCCCTCGACGTTGCCGCCCTGTTCGACCGCCAGGTCGACGATCACTGAGCCCGGCTTCATGGAAGCGACCTGGGCGGCGCTGACCAGTTTCGGGGCAGGCCGGCCGGGGATCAGGGCCGTGGTGATGACCATGTCCTGCTTGGCGATGTGACTGGAGACCAGCGCCGCCTGCTTCGCCTGGTATTCGGGGCTCATTTCCTTGGCGTAGCCACCGGCGGTCTGGGCGTTCCTGAACTCCTCGTCCTCGACCGCGAGGAACTTGGCGCCCAGGCTCTCGACCTGTTCCTTGGTGGCGGGCCGCACGTCGGTGGCGGTGACCACCGCGCCGAGGCGGCGGGCGGTGGCGATGGCCTGCAGGCCGGCGACGCCGACCCCCATGACGAACACCTTGGCCGCGGCGACGGTGCCGGCGGCGGTCATCATCATCGGCATGACCTTGCCGTAGGCCTCGGCCCCTTCGACCACCGCCCGGTAACCGGCCAGGTTCGCCTGGGACGACAGGGCGTCCATCACCTGGGCGCGGGTGATCCGGGGCACGAATTCCATGGCGAAGGCGCTCGCGCCCTTCTTCGCCAGCGCCTCGACGACGGCGCGATCCTGGTAGGGATTGAGCAGGGCGACCACGAGGGCGCCGGGCTTCAGGGCGGCGATCTCCTCGTCGACCGGCGCGCGCACCTTGAAGACGATGTCGGCCTTGGCCAGCGCCTCTTTGGCGGTCTTGGCGAGGGTCGCGCCGGCGGCCTCGTAATCGGCGTCGGGATAGGCGGCGGCCGAGCCCGCGCCCGCCTCGACAGTCACGGCGAACCCGGCGCCGATCAGCTTCTTCACCGTCTCAGGAACCGCGGCGACGCGTGTTTCCCCAGCGCGTCGTTCCTTAGTGACGGCGATCACGGCCATGCCGCTATATTCCCCCGAAGCATTGTTCGGCAAAGCTTACGGGGGGGCGTCAGCGCTTGTCCAGCCGCCGCGGCGGCCGCGACAGCCCTGGATATCCGGCTAGTGAGCGGCCTTGCGGTCGCGCAGGGCGAGGATGCCCAGGACGGTGACGATGAAGCCTGCCGCGCTCGCGCCCATGAAGCCGGCCCCGGTGCAGAACCAGAGCACCGCCCAGACGAGGAACACCGTCAGGGCCAGCGAGCCCCACTTGGTGAGACCCATCATCAGATTGTAGGTGGACACCTGCTCTTGGATGTCCATCTCGCCGCGGTGGTAGTCGGACGCCGGGTCGGCCATTTCGAAGACGCTCTCGCGAAAAAATCCTGGTGCCGGGGTGCTACACGAGACCGCCGCCCTGCTCAAGCCGCCGGGCTCAACTCGGCCAGGTCGCCAGCAGGGTCCGCAAGGCCGCGACCAGGGCCAGAGGCTGGTCGATCATCACATGATGCTCCGCGTCCGGAACCTCCACCTCGGCGATCTGGGCCGGAAACGGACGCATCTGGCCGGCCCGCCGGCGGGCGATGATCCGGCTGTTCTCGCCGTAGATGTGCACCATCGGCGTGGTGATCGCGGCCGGGTCCAGCAGGCTGGTCTTCAAGCCGGTGCGGTCGAGCTTGCCCCACATCTCGGGATCGAAACGCCAGGTCCAGCCTTCGCCGGAACCGTCCGGCAGGGGCACACGCTTCAGCGACCGGCGGGCGATGAAATCGGCGGCGAACGGGCAACCCGCAGGTTGGGGCGGCATCAGCCGGAACCGCGCCAGGGCCGCCTCCAGCGTCGGATAGATCCGCCCATGCCGGTCGCCGGTAGGATTGCTGCGAATCTCCGCCAGCCGTTTCTCGCGCTCGGCGGTGACCTCCGGCGGCGGTCCGCCAAAGCCGGTGTCAATGAGGACCGCCGCGAGCATCCGCTCGGGCTGGGTCGCGCCAGCGTAGAACACCTGCATGCCGCCGAACGAATGGCCGATGTACACCGGCTTGCGGCCGCCTTCGTAAAGGCCAGTGGCGCGGGCAACCGCCTCGGCGTCCTCGGCGAAGTCGGGGAAACTGTACCTCTCACGCCAGTCTGAGGCGCCCATGCCGGCGAGCGACATCGCGGCCACACGGTATTCCCGCGCGAAGAACGGCGCGATGAAGCTCCACCAGTCGGCGTGGGCGCTGTTTCCATGCACGAACAGCAGGCCCGGCTTGCCGACCTCACCCCAGGTCAGCACCTCCAGCCGGCTGCCGAGCGATTCGACGAAGCCCCGCTCCGGCGCCTCGGCGATGGCCTCGCGGAACCATTGCGGCGCGGGCGGCTCCTGGCCGCCGTAGATGGCGAGCGGCGCCTGGATCTCCACCGGCATCTGACCGCCGTCGGACCGCACTGGCCGATCATCGTAGCTGTCGCCCATGCCACCCTCGCTCGCCGTAACTGACGCCCGATCAGTTGAGATCACGGCTCGTGACTAACGGTCGTTTGAAAAATGGCAAGGCGCGATCAGCGGCGCGCAGGGGTCTCGGGCATGATCGAGGCCTTCAACAGGGCGCCGCGCTCGTCGGCCGTCAGGACCCGCCAGCGGCCTTCCGGCAGGTCGCCCAGCCGAAGCGGCCCGATCCTGATGCGGTAGAGGTCGATGACGTGCAGCTCCACCAGCTCGCACATCCGGCGGATCTGACGGTTGCGGCCTTCCTTGAGCAGGAACCTGAGCTGGTGTGAGCCGGTCAGGCTGACCTTCGCAGGCTTCAGCTGCCGGCCGTCGAGCTGCAGGCCGTAGCGCAGCCGCGCCAGCTTCCGCTCGGTGACCTCGCCCGTCACCCGGACGAGGTATTCCTTCTCAAGGTCGGAGTCCGGCCCGATCACCGCCTTGGCCAGCACGCCATCTTCCGAAAGGATCAGCAGGCCGCGGGAGTCCATGTCCAGACGGCCGAGCGGCGCGACGCTGGTCTCCCGGTCCGGGATGGTCGGGCTTTCGCCGATCAGGGCCTCGCGGGTCAGCAGCCGCACCGCCGGAACCTGTCCCGGCTCCGGCTGTGCGGAAACCACCCCGACCGGCTTGTGCAGCACCACGCTGAGCTGGGCGTCCAGGGCGCTGGCCGCGCTGTCGGCAAGGGTGAGGGTCTGGCCCGGCAGGATCTTCCGGCCGGCGTCCTGCACCGTCTCGCCGTCGATAGAGACCAGCCCCTGCCCGATCAGCGCCTCGGCCTCGCGGCGCGAGCAGACGCCGTTCTGCGCCAGCCACTTATTGACCCGCTGCGGCTCGGCTTGGTCGTATCGGCGGCTCCAGGCCATCAGGCGGTCTCCCCGGCTGGCGGATAGGCATGACGGCGGCCTGACGGATCCTCCACCTCGCCGACGGACAGATAGTTCGGCCCCACCGGGACCTTGCCGTGGCCGCCAGGGATGTCGAGCACATAGGTTGGCTGGCAGAGGCCGGAGACGTCCCCCCGCAACCCCCGCATCACCGCCTGCCCCTCGGCCAGGGTGGTGCGCAGGTGCGCGGTGCCGGGCGCGAGGTCGCCGTGGTGCAGGTAATAGGGCTTGATCCGCGTCTCGACGAAGGCGCGCATCAGCGCCGCCAGGGTGTCGGCGTCGTCGTTGACGCCGCGCAGCAACACCGTCTGACCGAGCATCGGCACGCCGGCGTCCACCAGCCGCGCGCAGGCGGCGCGGGCCTGCGGGGTCAGCTCGCGGGCGTGGTTTGCGTGCAGCGCGACATAGACCGCCTTGCCGGCGCTCTTCAGGGCCGCGACAAGCTCGTCGGTCACCGCGCCCGGGTCCACAGCCGGCACGCGGGTATGGAACCGCACGACCTTCACATGCTGGATCGCCGCCAGGCGGTCCATGATGTCGCGCAGCCGGCGCGGCGACAGGATGAAGGGATCGCCGCCGGTGACGATCACCTCCCAGATCTGCGGGCGCGCGGCGATGTAAGCCATCGCCGCATCGAGGGCGTCCGGCGACAGCGGCCGCAGGCCGTCGGGTCCCACCATCTCGCGCCGGAAACAAACGCGGCAGTAGACCGCGCAGGCGTGGTTCACCTTGAGCAGCACCCGGTCGGCGTAGCGATGGACGACCCCTTCCACCGGGCTGAACGCCTGATCGCCTATCGGATCGGCTAGTTCTTCGGGGCCGGCGGCAAGCTCGGCCTCGGCGGGAATGAACTGGCTTGCGAGAGGGTCGCGCGCATCGGTTGCATCGATCAGTTCGGCCATCGCCGGGGTGATCGCCACCGCATACTGCGCCGCTACCCGTTCCAGGGCCGGCAACCGCTCGGCGGCGACGAGGCCGGCGCGGGCGAGCGCGTCGGGACTGCGAAGGGTGCGGGCGGCGGTCATGGCGTGCGGCGCATATGGCGCATCGGGCCGGGCGCGGCTAGGCCCCGCCTCGCCGCAGCTAGCCGGGGACCGGCGTCCACAGCACCTGCTCGATGCGCATGGCCCCGGTCGCCAGCATCGCCAGGCGGTCGAAGCCCAGAGCCGCGCCACCAGCCTGCGGCATGCCCGCCAAGGCCGCCAGGAAATCCTCGTCGATGGGGTAGTCCTCGCCGTAGACCCGGCGCTTCTCCGCCATCTCGGCCTCGAAGCGTCGGCGCTGTTCAGCGGGATCGGTCAGCTCTCCAAAGGCGTTGGCCAGCTCCACACCGCAGGCGTAGAGCTCGAACCGCTCCGCCACGCGCGGATCGCCGGGCTTCGGCCGGGCGAGCGCGGCCTCGGCGAGCGGATATTCGCAGAGGATGGTGGCCCGGCCGAGGCCCAGGTTGGGCTCCACCTTCTCGACGATCACGCGGCTGAAGACATCCGACCAGGTGTCGTCCGCCGCGACGCGGATGCCCGCCGCCGCCGTCGCGGCCGCCCGCGCGTCCCGGCTCACGGCGCCGTCGGCATCGAGACTGGACAGGAGATCCACGCCGGCGAACCGGTCGAAGGCTTCCGCCACGGTGATCCGTTCGGGCTCGGTGAACGGATCGGCGGCCTGGCCGCGAAAGGTCAGCGCACGCGCCCCGGGGGCCACGGCCGCCACCCCCCCCCCGGCCCCGCGAA
>JAEYTM010000339.1 GCA_023434015.1 Pseudomonadota bacterium
GCTTCAGGCCGCGGGCGGCGGCGCCGGCTTCGGCTTCCGCCGCCGCTTCGCCCCCGCAGCCGGCTCAGGCCGCTTCTGGCCGGGGGCCAGGGCGTCTTCGTCGTGCAGCACGTCTTGCCGGTAAAGCATGGTGACGATGGTGTAGAGCACCAGGGCCAGCGGGGTGGCGAACAGCACGCCGAGCGGACCGAACAGCGAGCCGATGCCGACCACGGCGAAGATCCCCATGACGATCGGCAGGGCGGCGACGTTGCGCTGCACCAGCGGGGTGATCAGATTGGCCTCCAGCTGCGAGACGCCGACGTAGAGCGCCAGGGTCATCAGCGTCATGTGCGACCCGCCGGTCGCGGCGACCAGCAGCGCGGGCACTGCCGAGACGATCGGCCCGACGACCGGCACGAACTGGGCGAGGCCCGTGAGCAGGCCCAGCGCCACCGGTGAAGGGACGCCGATGATCCACAGGCCGATCCCCACCAGGCCGCCGACGACCAGCATCGAGATCACCTGAGCGCGCAACCATCCCTTCAGGGCCAGGCCGCAGGCGTTGAGCACTTCGCGCAGCCGCGCGCGCCGCGCCTTCGGGAACATCGCCAGCACGCCCTCGCGGGCGGCCACCGGCTGCATCGCCAGGAATATGCCGGCCACCGCCACCAGCACGAGGGTAGTGACGCCGGAAATGGTGCTGAGCGCGACACGCTGGGCGATCACCAGCGCCTTTCCGGCCTGTCCGAGGATGGCCCCGGCGGCGCCGAGGATCTGGTCGCCGAACGGCGAGGCGGCGACCTCGGCCCGCAGCATGGCCCAGGCATGTGGCACACGCTCGACCAGGCCCGAGGCCTGCACGGCGATGGTCTGGCCGAAGAAGGTGGCGATTCCGACGATTGAGGCGATCACGATCAGCACGGCGACCACGGTCGCCAGGCCGTCGTTCATCCGCGTGCGGCGCACCAGCGGGTCGGCGATGGACCTGAGGATCACCGCGACCAGCACCGAACCGAAGATCAGCATCCACAGGTTGGACAGCCGGACCGCCAGCAGGGCGCAGAAATAGACCCCGACCAGCGCCACGGCGGCGAAGAGGATGCGGGCGACGGTATCGCGGTCGATCATGCGGAGGGCGGCCTCAAGGACAGGCGATTGACGAGGTGCCAGTCTGCGCTGCGCCCGCGCCGACGGGAAGCCGCGATCACCCGCGCGGCGTAGGCCAGTCTACCGATCCGGCGGCAGGTTGCGCGGCCTTTCTGCTCAACAGGTGAGAGCCTTGGCGAGAAATGGGGTGGGAAGGCCGCGCCGGGCAGGGCAGACAGGTCGGAACAAGAAATCGGGGGGACACCATGAGCCGGAAGTCCAAGTCATCATCCATCAATCGCCGCGATCTGCTGGCCGGCGGCGGCGTGGCCGGCGTCGGGGCCGCGGCCCTGTCGGCGACGGCGGTGGACAGCGCGGCGGCCGCGCCTGGCGACATCCGCCGCTGGGACCTGACGGCCGACATCGTGGTCGTCGGCTCCGGCGCGGCGGGGATGCCCGCGGCGCTGCGGGCGGCCGAGCTCGGCGCCTCGGTGATCCTGATCGAGGAGAACACCGACGTCGGCGGTCATGCCATCGTCGGCAACGCCATCACCAACCTCGGCGGCGGCAACGCCCTCCAGAAGAAGCACGGCATCGAGGATTCCGCCGACGAAGTCTATCTGGAGTACACCCGGCCGGATCATCCCATGACCCGGTACAACGACCGTACAGTGGTTCGCGCCTTCGCGGACCATAACGTCGAGGTCTATGACTACCTGGTCGAGCGGGGCGTGCTGTTCAGCGACCTGGCGCCGGTCAACCTCGCCGCGGAGGGCTCGACGATCCGTCGGCGGATCGGGATGAACAAGACCTCCGACGACCTCAACGACACCATCAACAACACCGCCGGGTCGGGCCTGATCCGGCCGCTGGAGAAGGCGGCGCGGGCCAAGGGCGTCGACATCCGCCTGCAGCACCGCATGGTGCGCATCGTGCGCGAACAGCCGACCGCCGGGCGTGTGGTCGGCGTCGTCGCCACCAACCTCGCCAACAACAAGCCGGTGAACATCCGCGCCCGGCGGGCGGTGATCGCCTGCACCGGCGGGGCGATGAGCAATGTGGTGGTGCGGACCATCTGCGACCCCAGCCTGACCGAGGAATACCAGACCGGCTGCGAGCCCTATTCGCGCCAGTCGGGGGACGCCGAACAGCTCGGCATGGCCATCGGCGCCTCGCTGGGCTCCACCAACGTGGCGGCCAACGACATGTACCTGGCGATGCAGAAGACCGCCTTCATCGGCTGCCGCTACGGCTACGCCCGCTGGGACCCGCGCGGCCCCTATTTCTCGCGCGCCGGCGCCTCGGGCATCGCCGTGGCCAACTACCAGGACGTGATCCTGGTCAACACCCTCGGCGACCGGTTCTATGACGAGACCGTCGGCTCGGGCCGGCGCGACCCGGCGGCCGGCTGGCGGCCGTTCTACGACTATTTCGCTGCCGCCAAGAGCAGCGCGGTGATGGAGATCGACGGCAAGAAGCATCGCATCGGCGGGCCGGTCTGGGCGATCTTCGACGCCGACGCGGTGGCGCGCGAGCAGTGGACGCCGAACTATCCGTTCGTCGACGAGGCGAACGGCTTCTTCTTCAAGGCCGACACCCTCGGCGAGCTGGCGCGCAAGCTGAGCGCCAACAAGCACCAGAAGTACCCGATGGAGCCGGGCCGCCTGGAGCGGACCGTCGCCCGCTACAACGGCTTCGTCGACACCGGCAAGGACGAGGACTTCGGCAAGCCGACGCCGCGCTACAAGATCCAGAAGCCGCAGTTCTACGCCGCCTGGGCGACCCCGATCACCCACGACAGCTACACCGGCCTGCGGGTCGACGGGCACTGGCAGGTGATCGACGTGTTCGGCAAGACCATCCCCGGCTTCTACTGCGCGGGCGAGTCCTCCGGCGGCTTCGGCCAGCACGGCGTCGCCCGCTGCCTGGTCGGCGGCTATGTCGCCGCGACCCACGCGGTGCGCGAAGCATGACCGACGAGGCTCCGGAGATCGTCGCCGAGGACGGCGCGGAAACCGTCGCGGCGACCCACGAGCTGACCGTCCTGGCCTGGGACGGCCCGTCCCCGGCGCGGACCGGCGCCGGCGTCTCGGTGACGGTCGGCGTGCGCTGCTCGCAGGGCTGCAGCCTGGCCGGCCAGTCGGTGGAGGTGCTCGACGCCGACGGCGTCGTGGCCGGCCGCGCGGCGCTCGCTGACGAGC
>JAEYTM010000010.1 GCA_023434015.1 Pseudomonadota bacterium
CCGGGGAAGGCTATTAGGCGAGCATGTCCTTCACCGTGTCGCGCTCGCCGACCAGCTCGTCGTTGGTGATGGCGATCTTGCTCTTGGCGAACTCGTCCATCTCGAAGCTCTCGACGACCTCATAGGCGCCCGGCGCGGTGGTCCGCACCGGCATGCCGGCCCAGACGCCTTCCGAGAAGCCGTAGCGGCCTTCGCTGTTGACGGCGATGGAATGGACCTCGCCGACGGTCACCAGGCTGCGGACGTGGTCGATCAGGGCGTTGGCCGCCGAAGCCGCCGAGCTCTGGCCGCGCGCGTCGATGATCGCAGCGCCGCGCTTGCCGACCAGCGGCAGATACTCGTTCTTCAGCCAGGCCTCGTCGCCGACGACCTCGGCCGCCGGGCGCCCGCCGATCTTGGCGTGGGTGAAGTCGGCGAACATCGTCGGCGAGTGGTTGCCGTAGATGTAGAGGTCGGAGACCTCGTTCTTCGACACGCCGGCCTTGGCCGCCAGCAGGGCGCGGCCGCGGTTCTGGTCGAGGCGGACCATGGCGGTGAAGCGGTCCGGAGTCAGGCGCCTGGCCTGGCTCGCCGCGATCATGCAGTTGGTGTTGCAGGGGTTACCGACCACCGCCACGCGGGCGTCGTCGGCGGCCACGGCGTCGATCGCCTTGCCCTGGGCGATGAAGATCTTGCCGTTGTCCTTGAGCAGCTCGGCGCGCTCCTGGCCCGGACCGCGCGGCTTGGAGCCGACCAGCAGGTTCCAGCTGGCGTCCTTGAAGGCGACGTTCGGGTCGTCGGTCAGCACCATGTCGCTGAGCAGCGGGAAGGCGCAGTCCTCCAGCTCCATGGCCACGCCCTTGAGCGCCTTCTGCGGGCCCTCGGCCGGGATCTCCAGCAGCTGCAGGATCACGGGCTGGTCCTTGCCCAGCATCTCACCCGAGGCGATGCGGAACAGCAGGGCGTAGCCGATGTTGCCGGCGGCTCCGGTGACGGCGACGCGGATGGGCTTCTTGGTGGTCATGGTGCTGCTCCAGAGCGAGGCGGCCGCCAGTGTCCCACGAAGGGCGCGCGGTCGGCGGGTCCCTAGCCCAAACCATGCCCATGCTGCAATGCCGCCGGAGGGTTTGCGTACAGGCTTGGCGAGTCGGCCGGTCCGGTGTTCAACCAGGACATGGACCCGATCGACCCCGCCATCCTCGCCCTCACCCAGCCGCTCGGCAGCCTCGGCCTGTCGGAGGCGCGACTGCAGACCGATGCGCGCTTTTCCTGGATCACCCTGATCCCGCGCGGCACGGGTCTGGTCGAGTTCGAGGACCTCTCACTTGATGAGCGGGCGCTGCTGATGGACGACATCGTGCGCGCCAGCGCCGCTGTCCGGGCGATCGGCGAGGCGCTGGGCCGGCCGGTGCAGAAGCTCAACGTCGGCCAGCTCGGCAACCTGGTCACCCAGATGCACGTGCATGTGATCGGGCGCCGGGCGGACGATCCGGCCTGGCCGGGCCCCGTCTGGGGCTTTGGCCAGCAGGAGCCCTATACGCCGCAGGACTGGGACACGGCCGTGGCCGCGGCGAAGACGGCGCTCGGCCTCTAACGGGTCCGCCGCAGGGTCGCCGGACGCTTGCGGCCGCCCTCGTCCAGCTCGCCGGTCCAGGCGTCTCCGTAGCCGCCCCGCAGGGTGGCCACGGCGCTCGCGCCGCCGGCCTCGGGCGTGAAGCGCAGAGTCAGGTTTCCGCCGGACCTAACGATGTCGTCGACGAAGCCCGACCCGGCCAGGGCGCCCTTGCGGCGCAGGTCGCGCCACGCCCCCTCCACCTCGCCGCGCGCCCGGTCGACCAGCTCCAGCGCATAGAGGTCGCCCTCCCCGGCCACCGCCAGCGTCCAGCCGCCGTCCAGCGGCCCCTGGAAACCCTGGGCCGAGGCGAAGGACGAGCGCAGGCGGGATTCATAGGCCAGGTCCTGCACCCGGGGCGGGGCGTCCGGGGTCCTGCCGGTCTCGTCGATATGCACCGGCTCGGTCAGTTGCGGCCGCGCGGGGGCTGCATAGGGGATCGGTGCGGTCGGAAGACCAGCGCTGGTCAGGGTCCCCGCCGGAGCGGGCGCGACCAGGCCCGGCTCCGGGTCGGGCGCGGCCAGCGGCCGACCGGCGCGTTCGGCGGCGTCCTCGTCGTTCACCGTCGCCGGCTGGGCCAGCAGGGCGCCGATGGCGTCGACCTCCCGCGCGGCGGCGGGCGCGGCCAGGGCGCAGGTCAGCAACGCGACGATGAGCGCCCGCGGCCTCATCCGGTCATCCTCCGTAGGCGGCGATGGCGTCCGCCACCGCGATCAGACGCCGCGCCTGTTCCAGATGCAACCGCTCGACCATCCGGCCCTCGACGCGGATCACCCCCTGGCCGGCGTTCTCCGGCGTGGCGAAGGCCTCCGCCACGGTGCGCGCCCAGGCCAGCTCGCCCGGGTCGGGACTGAAGGCGCGGTTGGCGGCGGCGAGATGGCTTGGATGGATCAGGCTCTTGCCGTCGAAGCCGAGGTCCGCGCCCTGGACGCATTCGCGTTCCAGTCCGTCGAGGTCCTGGATGTCGTTGTAGACCCCGTCGAGGATCGAGAGGCCGTGCGCACGGGCGGCCATGACGCTCATCGCCAGCGCCGGCGCCAGCGGCCCGCGATCCGCCCCGGGCCGGCAGCGCATCTCCTTGACCAGATCGTTGGCGCCCATGACCCACACATCGACCTTGTTCGCGGCGCTGGCGCGGCCGAGGTCATCCAACGCCAACACCGCCGCGCAGGTTTCGATCATAGCCCACAGCCGCGCGCCGCCGGACAGCGCGGCGGCATAGGGGGCCAGGGCCGCGGGCGAGGAGATTTTCGGGACCAGCACGGCGTCGGCGCCGGCCGCGGCCGCCGCCGCCAGGTCGTCGCCGCCCCACGGCGTATCCAGGCCATTGACGCGGATCACCAGCTCGCGCGGGCCGAAACCGCCGGCCCGCACCGCCGCCACCGCGGCGACCCGCGCCTCGCCCTTGGCGTCGGGCGAGACGGAATCCTCCAGGTCGAGGATCACCACGTCGGCGGGCAGCGTCCGCGCCTTCTCCATGGCGCGGGAATTGGCGGCGGGCAGGTACAGGGCGCTGCGGCGTGGTCGAGCGGCGGTCATCGGCTGTTTCGGGTCCCCTGGCGCATGGCGGAACCTTCGTCTTAACGGCTAGGATGGCGGCATGACCACACGCTATGACGCCGACGCGCGCAACGTCCTGGGGGGCGAACTGGCGAGCTGCTCGATCCAGCCGCTCACCGGCTTCTTCCGCAACGGCTGCTGCGAGACCGGACCGCACGACACCGGCCTGCACACGGTCTGCGCGGTGATGACCGCCGAGTTCCTGGAATACTCCCGCCGGGTCGGCAACGACCTGTCGACCCCGCGCCCGGACTTCGGCTTCGCGGGCCTGAAGCCTGGCGACCGCTGGTGCCTCTGCGCCCCGCGCTGGAAGGAGGCGCTGGACGCCGGCGCGGCGCCACAGGTGGTGCTGGACGCCACCCACGAGGAGACCCTGGCGATCGTGCCGCTGGGGGTGCTCAAAGACCACGCCGTCGAGGCCTAGGCACAGTCAGCCCAGCGGGTACTCGGCCTCCACCTGGTAGTGCGCGCCCTCACGGGCCAGAAAGCTCGAATAGAGGGCGAAGCTCTCCACCCGGATCAGCGGGCTCTTCAGCAGGTTGTTGGCCTGGATCCACCGCGCGACGTGCGCCGGGTCCGGGCGGCGCAGATAGGCCAGGGTCACGTGCGGCCGATAGGCGCGACGCTCGCTCTGCAACCCCACCCGTCGCCCGGCGCTCTCGCAGGCCTTGGCCAGGCGGACCAGTTCCGGGTTCGCCGCCACGCCCGCCCAGATGGCGTGGATGTCGTCGCCGTCGCCGAAGGCGCCCGCCCCCTCCAGGGTGATGTCGAAAGGCCGGGCGGAAATCGTCGCCAGCTCGCCGTCCAGGTCACGAGCGATGTCCTCGCGCAGCTCGCCGTAGAACCGCAGCGTCACGTGCAGGCTGTCGACCGGCCGCCAGCGCGCGCCGTCGAGCCCGGCCTGCCGCTGGGCGAGCGCCGCGCCGATGGACTCGGGGATCGGGAGGGCGGCGAACAGCCGGATCATAAGGCCTGTCTAGCGCGCGGTCCGGCGCGCGGCGAGCCCCCGGGCGACCGCGGGGGCCAGGCGGCGGGCGATCAGGTTCACTCCCGCGGCGTTCGGATGAATGCCGTCCGCCTGGTTCAGGCGGGGATTCAGCACCACCCCGGCCAGCAGGTCCGGCAGGAAGATCACCCCACGCGCCGCGGCGGCGCCGGTGAAGGCCGCGTCGAACGCCCGCGCATAGGCCGGGTCCAGCAAGGGCGGCGCGCGCACCCCGGCCAGCACCACCGTCACGCCGCGCGCCTTCAGGCGCTGCACGATGCGATCCAGATTGGCGCGCACCGCTGAAGGTTCGGCGCCGTTCAGCAGGTCGTTGCCGCCCAGGGCCACCACGCAGACCTCGATCCCGGCCGGGATCACGCGGTCGACGCGCGCCGCGCCGCCGCCGGTGGTCTCGCCACTCCGCGCGGCCGCCAGAACCCGCGCCGGCGCGCCGATCCTGACCAGCTCCGCC
>JAEYTM010000087.1 GCA_023434015.1 Pseudomonadota bacterium
CCTCGTAGGCCACCGCCAGCACCCGCTGGCCCGACTCCGGGGTCAGCGGCGCGCTGGTCTCGGCCTGGTTGCGCGGCACGTCGGCCAGCAGCCAGGCCTTCAGCGGCGGCGCCGCCGGATTGGCGAAGAAGTCGCGGCCGTAATAGGCCATCGAATAGTAGAGGAAGCGGTTGTTCACGGCGATGGCGCTGAGCCCCGCGGCCTCTTCGACCCGGACGCGATCGATCACCATCTCGGTGGTGGTTTTCCAGCCCTTGGCCCGCTTGAAGCTGTTGGCCGCGCCCAGCGCCTCGGCCGCCGCCGGCGACAGGGCGCAGGTCAGGAACACCGCCGCCGCCGCCGCCTGGATGGCCAGGGCGGCGATCAGCCACCCCTTCGCCCGCCAGCGCGCCAGATAGGCCGCCGCCAGGATCGCGCCCGGCAGGTAGCTGGCTCCCGACCAGTTGGCGTTGGCCCGGCTGATGAACGCCTGGCCGCTGACGATCAGCAGCGGCGGCACGACGAAGCAGAGCAGCAGCAGGTCGGCGGGCTGCAGTCGGCGCCGGAAGGCCATCAGCGCCGTACCGCCGACCACCACCCCGAACGGGATCGGGCCGAAGATCAGCAACTGGGTCAGCAGGAAGTCGCCCAGCTCGTCGAAGTTGAACAGCTGGCGCCCGCCCCAGGCGGCGTTGTCGGCCGTGTGCTGCAGGGTGGCGAAGCCGTGGGCGGCGTTCCACAGCAGGTTGGGCGCCAGCACCACCGCCAGCGAAGCCGCCGCCACGCCGGCCACCGCCGGGGTCCACGGCCGGCGCGCCTCGCGGCTGATGACCAGGTGCAGGACGACGCCGATCACCGCATAGATCGCCGCATATTTGCTGAGGAAGGCCAGGCCCAGGGCCGCGCCGAAGCCCGCCGCCAGCCACAGGCGCCGTCCGCCAGGCGCCTCCTGTAACGTCACATAGGCGAGGATCGTCAGTCCCAGGAAGAACAGCAGCGGCGCATCCGTGGCGATCACCCCCGCCGACAGCTGGATCGCCGGCATCAGGGCGTAGAGCGCCGCCGCCGCCAGGGCGACGCCGCTGCTGTACAGCCGCCGGGCGATGGCGAAGACCAGCAGGGTGGCGCCGGCCTGAAACAGCGGCGCCCCCAGGCGCACCCAGGCCTCGCTGTCGCCGCCCAGCGCCGTCGTCGCCCAGATGGTCCAGGCGATCATCGGCGGCTTCGAATAATAGCCGAAGTCCAGGGTGCGGGACCAAAGCCAGTACTGGGCTTCGTCCGGATACAGATCGAGGGGGGTGGCGAACAGGGCGACCAGCCGCGCCGCCGTCAGGCCGACGACCAGAAGCAGGGCGCCGCGCAGGTCGCTGTCCATGCCGCGTTTCAGGGGCGCGCCGGCCATGCTCTCTCCTCGGAAAAACGCGCGGACCCTACGCGAGCGCAGCCCGCTGTAAAGCGTGGGCGCCACATCTTGACGCAATCGGTCGGTCCGCCTGCAACCGTAACAAAAGCGTCACCCTTTGCCGCGGAATCCGCGCTATAGCGCCGCCACGGTCGGGGAGCGCCGCGGGGGCGGCGATCCCGGATCATCTGGAGAGGGGATCTCGAACAATGCACATTCATCTGAACCGCGCGCTCTGCGCGACGACGGCGCTCGCGACAGGCCTGCTGATGGCCACCGGCGCCATGGCCCAGTCCACCGGGACCCAGCAGCTCGAAGAGCTGGTCGTCACCGGTACGGTCGGCCCGCGCAGCCTCGAAGGCGTCGTCGCCATCGAGGCGCCCAAGTCCCGCTCGGCGGTGACCTCGGAATTCCTGTCGCGGCAGACGCCCGGCGCCACCGTCCTGGAATCGATCAACATCCTGCCGGGCGTGAACTTCACCGGCAACGACGCCTTCGGCTCGTCGGGCGGCGACATCACCCTGCGCGGCTTCGACAGCCAGCGCATCGCCCTGCTGCAGGACGGGGTCCCGCTGAACGACAGCGGCAACTACGCCATCTATCCGAACCAGCAGCTCGAGAGCGACCTGATCAGCCGCGTCGAGGTCAACCTCGGCACCACCGACGTCGACAGCCCGACGGCCGCCGCGGCCGGCGGCACCATCAACTACGTCACCCGCGTGCCGTCTGACGAGATGGGCTTCCGCGGCGAAGTCGGCGCCGGCTCGGAGAACTTCCAGCGCTACTATGGCACCCTGGAAAGCGGCCGCATCGGCCCGTTCGGCACCAAGGCCTGGCTGTCCGGCCTTTACACCACCAACGACATCTTCACCGGCACCGGCAAGATCAAGAAGCAGCAGTACAACGCCCGGATCTACCAGGACCTCGGCGGCGGCGACTTTGTCAGCCTGATCGCGCACTACAACGAGAACCGGAACGCCTTCATCCGCCGGATGACGCTGGCCCAGTTCAACCAGGGCCTGACGCTGACCTACGACCCGACCTGCTCGCGTCCGGCCCCCGGCGCCGGCTCGCAGAACGAGGCCACCTCGGCCACCGGCTTCACCGCCTCCTGCGCCAACTACGTCGGCAACAACATCAACCCGTCGAACACCGGCAACCTGCGCGGCCAGGGCAGCTTCCACCTGACCGACAACCTGATCCTGACGGTCGACCCCTCGTTCCAGTACACCATCGCCAACGGCGGCGGCCGGGCGATCTTCAACGAAACGGATCCGCAGTTCCGCACCCCGACGGACCTGAACGGCGACGGCGACACCCTCGACCGGGTGATGCTGTACTGGCCGAACACCACCAACACCCGCCGCTACAGCCTGACCTCGTCGCTGATCTACCGCTTCGCGCCGGGCCAGAGCATCCGCGCGGCCTACACCTACGACTACGCCCGTCACCGTCAGACCGGCCAGGCGACCCGCTTCGACCAGAACGGCGACCCGTTGAACGTGTTCGGCGGCAAGGACGGCTACGGCCCGCCGGTGGTCCTGTCCGACGGCACCATCCTGCGCCGTCGCGACCGCCAGTCGTTCGCCACCCTGAACCAGTTCTCGGTGGAGTACCGCGGCCGGTTCATCGAGGATCGCCTGCTGGTCAACATCGGCGCCCGTCTGCCGAAATTCGAGCGCGACCTGAACAACTACTGCTACCAGCGCGACACCTTCAACGCCTACTGCACGACCCAGACGCCGACCCCGATTCCGGGCACGACGGACGGCACCGGCAACCAGCTGGTCACCTTCCCGACCACGGGCAGCAGCCAGAACTCCAGCGCCGCGAACCAGTTCGCCATCCCGCGTTCGTTCAGCGTGAAGTACGACAAGCTGCTGCCGAACGTCGGCGCCAGCTACGAGATCGCCGACAACCAGTCGATCTACGCCAGCTACGCCAAGACCCTGTCGGCGCCCCGCACCGACGACCTCTACGGCCAGCAGCTGACCACGGCCGGCCCGGAAATCGGCGACGCCTTCGACCTGGGCTGGCGCTACCAGTCGCCGACCCTGCTGGTCAGCGCGGCCGCCTGGCGCAACAACTTCAAGAACCGCATCGAGCGCGCGTTCGACGAGGCCGCCGGCATCGCCTTCTCGGTCAACGTCGGCGACGTGACCCTGCAGGGCCTTGACGGTCAGGTGAAGTGGTCGCCCGAGGAATACCTCTCCTTCTTCGCCTCGCTCTCCTACGTCGACTCCGAGATCAAGGACAACATTCCCGGGGACCGCCCCAACACCTTCCTGCAGACCGCCGGCAAGGAACTCTACGAGACGCCGAAGCTGCAGGGCGCGGTGCGGGTCGACTGGGATCCGACCGAATGGCTGACGCTGGGCGTGCAGGGCAAGTTCATCGGCGACCGCTGGACCAACCTGGAAAACACCGAGAAGGCTCCCGGCTACACGCTCTGGGACATCGACGCCCGGTTCAAGCTGCCCGCGATGCAGCTGGAGAACACCTACCTCCAGCTCAACGTGAAGAACCTGTTCGACGAGCGCTACCTCGGCGACCTCGCGGTGAACCCGAGCGGCACGGGTCAGGGCCAGCTCGGCTTCCCGCGGACCTTCATCGCGACGCTGCACGTCGAGTTCTAGGTTCCGTCCGACCTTTCGGCGACAAGGGGGCGGCCGCAGCGATGCGGCCGCCCTTTTTCGTCGCAGTTGACGGGGGCGCCCGTCGGGGCCATTTGCGCCCGGCCTCAATCATTCAGGAGCCCGCCTTGACCCTGACCGTTCCCGCCGAATGGGCGCGCCACGACGCCATGTGGCTGGGCTTCCCCAGCCATGCGGAGCTGTGGGAGGACGATCTCGAGGCGGCCCAGTCCGAAGTCGCGGCGCTGGCCCGCGCCCTGGCCGGCCCCGGAGCCGAGCGGGTCAGGCTGATGACCGGCCATCCCGACGGCGAGGCGGCGGCCCGGCGGATGCTCGGCGATGTGGCGGGGATCGAGATCGTCCCCGGCGCCTTCGGCGACATCTGGCTGCGTGACACCGGTCCGATCTTCGGCCTCGGCGCCGACGGCCCCCAGGCCCAGGGCTTCCGCTTCAACGGCTGGGGCGGCAAGTACGACCTGCCGCATGACGACACCGTCGCCGCCCAGATCGCCGCGGCGGCCGGCGTGCGCCTGGTGCAGAACGACTTCATCCTCGAAGGCGGCGCGGTCGATCACGACGGCGAGGGCACGGTGCTGACCACCGGCCAGTGCGTGCTCAACCCCAACCGCAATCCCGGCTGGACCGAGGCGGAGGCCGAGGCCGCCTTCGCCGCCAGCCTGGGGGCGAAGAAGGTGCTCTGGCTCGGCGATGGCCTGCAGAACGACCACACCGACGGCCACGTCGACAACCTGGCCCGCTTCGTCGCGCCGGGCGTCGTCGTCTGCCCGGTGGCCTGGGGCCGCGGCGATCCCAACGCCGAGGCCTATGACGACGCGGCCCGCCGCCTGGGCGGCATGACCGACGCGGCCGGCCGCAAGCTCACCGTGGTCCGCATCCCCTCGCCCGGCTGGGTCGAGGGGCCGGACGGCGGCGCCATCCCGGCCAGCCATATGAACTTCCTGATCGCCAATGCCGCGGTGATCGTGCCCATCTACGAAGACCGTCCGGGCCAGTTCGCCGTCCAGGCGCTGGAGACCCTGTTCCCCGACCGCAAGGTGATCGGCCTGCCGTCCCTGGCCATCCTCACCGGCGGCGGCTCGTTCCACTGCATCACCCAGCAGGAGCCCGCCCGATGACCCGCCAGCTCACCGTCGCGGCGATCCAGGCCGCCTACGACACCGATCTTGCGGGCAACATCGCCAGGACCGAGGGCCTGATCCGCGAGGCCGCCGCCAGGGGCGCCCAGGTGATCCTGCCGCCGGAACTGTTCCAGGGACCCTATTTCTGCGTCGCCCAGGAGGAGCGCTGGTTCGCCACCGCCTATCCGTGGCGGGAACATCCCTGCGTCACCGCGCTCGCGCCGCTGGCGGCCGAGCTCGGCGTCGTGCTGCCGATCTCGATCTTCGAGCGCGAGGGGCCGCACTATTTCAACAGCCTGGTGATGGTCGACGCCGACGGCTCGCTCATGGGCGTCTACCGCAAGAGCCACATCCCCGACGGCCCCGGCTACATGGAGAAGTATTACTTCCGGCCCGGCGACACCGGCTTCAAGGTCTGGGACACCCGCTTCGGCCGCATCGGCGTCGGCATCTGCTGGGATCAGTGGTACCCGGAGGCCGCCCGCGCCATGGCCCTGATGGGCGCCGAGGTGCTGCTCTATCCCACCGCCATCGGCTCGGAGCCGCACGACCCGACCCTGGACACCGCCGCGCCCTGGCGCCGGGCGATGCAGGGTCACGCCGTCTCCAACGTCATCCCCGTGGTCGGCGCCAACCGCATCGGCTTCGAACCGTGGGCGGACTATCCCAACGGCGGCCAGCAGTTCTACGGCTCCAGCTTCATCTGCGACCATCGCGGCGACCTCGTCGCCGCCTTCGGCCGCGAGGACGAGGGCGCCCTGACCGCGACCTTCGACCTCGACTTCCTGGCCACGCACCGCGCCGCCTGGGGCTTCTTCCGCGACCGCCGCACCGACCTCTACGGCGCGCGGGCCGGCGCCCGGCCGGGGTAGCCGGCGACCCTTCTCCCTTGCGGGAGAAGGGCCCTGTCGTCCTAGGCCGCGCATCCCTGCGGCGCCGGCGCGCGGGCCAGTTCCCGCCGCGCCTGCGCCATGTCGGCCATGAACGCCGGCTCGGCGTGCAGCCGGGCGACCATGGCCGAGGACAGGGTGCGGCCGGCCTCGATGTCGCTCTGGAAGTGGACGCCGCAGATCACCCGGCTCTCGCCCACCTCGCGGCCCATCTGCAGCACCGCGTCGGCGGACTGCGGCTGCAGTTCGGCCAGCACCAGGGCCCAGGCCCAGCCGGCCATCGAATGACCCGAGGGGTAGGAGGGGTTCTCCCGCAGGAACTCGGTGCGCGGCACGCAGATCGGCCGGTCGTTGCCGATCGCCGGGCGCACGCGGCCGTAGAACAGCTTGGGCGGAACGCCCACCGTCCGCACGTCCAGCTCGATGCGGTGCAGGATGCGCAGGGTCACCGGCGTGCGCTGCTCGCTCACCTCGCGTCCCAGGGCGCAGGAGAGCCCCCTGAACGCGCCGCCCGTCCACAGGTCGTTGTCCTGAATGGCCTTTTCCCAGCGCGGCGTGCCGGCTAGGGCGCGGGTCTCCTCATAGGCCTGCCGTTCGGCCTCGGCCCGGGCGGAATCCACCGCCGGCGGCGGCCCCAGGATGCGGGTCCCGTCGAGGGCGTCGGCCGACAGGTAGCCGGTCAGGTCGGTCGGCGGCGGGGTGGCGCTGGCCGCGTTGATCTCCGCCGCGGGCGTGGCGGGGCCCGCGGCATGGGGCGAGCCGGCGCAGCCGGCCAGAAGCGTGAGCGCCGCGGCGCCTGGAAGGATGTAACGTATCACTTATGTCTCATTTCGAGGATGTTACGCCTCCCCATACTCCGCTCGCACGGGCAGATCATCTCCTACCGTCGGTCGGCGGGCCATTTGCCGCCTCTGCCCGGATCGGGTAGAAGCGGCGACTTCGCGCGCGACCGAGGACCCCGGCGCGGCGCTCCTTTGTTGCTCGAAGGCCCTTCATGACCGCCACGACCCTGCCCGGCTCCGGCCAACTCACCGGCTCCGTCCTGTTCTATACGAAGCCCGAACCGCTGAATCCCGAGATGCACGGCAAGCTGGGCGTGAAGCGGATGGACGGTCCGTTCGGCTTCGCCAAGATCGGCCACGCGATCCCGCTGACCGTCGGCGAGTTCCCGCTGGCCGCCGTCTCGGGCCCGATCATCTTCGTCGGCGACGAGAAGCTGCCGATCGCCGTCATGGGCCTCAACGGCGGTGAGAACATGTTCGTCCGTCCGGACGGCCTGTTCGAGCCGGGCGTCTATGTGCCGGCCTATGTGCGCCGCTATCCCTTCGTCTACGCCAATGACGAGGCGGGCGACCAGATGGTGCTGTGCATCGACCGCAACGCCGAGTTCATCGTCGAGGGCGGCGACATGCCCTTCTTCGAGGACGGCCAGCCGAGCCAGTACACCAAGAACTGCATCGAGTTCTGCAACAACTTCGAGATGGAGCGTCAGCGCACCGTCAACTTCGTGCAACTGCTCAAGGACCTCGACCTGTTCGAGCTGAAGACCGCCAACTTCACCCCGACCAACGCCGACGGCACCTCGGGCGAGCCGCAGAAGATCGCCGAATACTTCGGCGTCTCGGAAGACAAGCTCAACGCCCTGCCGTCCGAGAAGCTGATCGAACTGCGCGACAACGGCGCCCTGGGCCAGATCTACGCCCACATGCTGTCGCTGGTCGGCTGGGACCGCCTGATCGCCCTGATCCTGGCCCGCGGCCCGCAAACCCCGGCCGCGGCCAACGCCTGATCCGAGGTCCTCTGTCCCGGACGGCCGCAGGCCGGTCCGGGATCAGCGGCCGCTGCAATTCCGACCCCGCCGTCCCTGCGATGGCGGGGTTTTTGCTGGCCTCAGCCGCGCGCGAACACGCTGCGGGTCAGGCACGAGAACACCAGCCGTCCGGCCTCGTCGAGCAGGTCGTGCTGGGCGATGACGATGCCCTTGCCTTCGCCCACCGGGTCCTTGGCCATCACCGTCATCCGCCCGCGCAGCAGTTCGCCGGCCGGCGGGTTGCGCATCCAGCGCAGGGCGTCCACGCCCAGGCGCTTGGTCTGCGGCCACTCCGTATGGGCCACCGCGTCCAGCCTCGCCCAGATCGCGAAGACCATGGCGTCGGGCGCGCCCCGTTCGATCGCCCAGCCGGGAGCGAAGGCGACGACGAAGGCGGCGAGGGCCTCCGGGTCCACGGCGGCCGCGCCCAGCGATATGACCTGGCCGATCTGGATGTCGTCGAAGGCGGATGGCACGGGGCGGGGGCTCCTGGCGAACGGGGGATTCGCGATGATGGTCGGTACCGGGCGCCCAAGTCGAGCGCCGCTTTGCACCCGGCGGGCGGACACGCCATATAGCGGGCGACCGAGGCAGGGCCCTTCATTCATGGCGATGCGTTTTCTGGCGGGATTGTTCCTGATCCTGGCCTTCATGGCCCAGGCGCTTCCCGGCCCCGCGCTCGCCCAGCCGGTGAACACCGGCCACCTCGTCGCCGAACTGGTCCCCCAGGCGCGCGGCATAGCGCCCGGACAGACCCTTCACGTCGCCCTGCGCCAGCAGATCCAGAAGGGCTGGCACACCTATTGGCGCAACCCCGGCGATTCCGGGGAGGCGACCCGCCTGGACTGGACCCTGCCCGACGGCTGGCAGGCCGACGACTTCACCTGGCCCGCGCCCGAGCGGCTGCCGATCGGCCCGCTCGTCAACTACGGCTACAAGGACGAGGTCCTGCTGCCGCTCACCCTGACCGCGCCGACCTCGGCCCGGCCGGGCGAGACCGTCACCCTGCGCGCCCAGGCGATGTTCCTGGTCTGCGAGGAAATCTGCATCCCCGAGCAGGCGGACCTCCAGCTTGTCCTGCCCATCGTCGCGGAGCCGGCGGACCCCGACCCGAAGTTTGGCCCGGCGATCGCCCGCGCCCTGCTGCAGGCGCCCCGGCCCGCCGGTCTCGACGCGGCCTTCGCGCGCGAGGGCGGCGTCGTGAAGC
>JAEYTM010000192.1 GCA_023434015.1 Pseudomonadota bacterium
GGCGTCGGCCTCGGCCTTGTCGTTGACCCGCCGGCCGCCGCCCTGGGCCAGCCGGCGGGCTTCGCCGCGCGAGGCGGCGAGGCCGGCGTCGGCGGTCAGGGTCGCCAGCACGATGCCGGCCTCCAGGTCCGCCGCCGACACCTCGAAGGTCGGCAGGTCGTCCGACAGGGCCCCCTGCTCGAAGGCGGCCTGGGCGGCGCCGGCCGCAGCCTGGGCGGCTTCGTCGCCATGCAGCATCCGCGTGGCCTCGTTGGCCAGCACCTTCTTGGCCTCGTTGATCTCGGCCCCCGGCAGGCCTTCGAGCCGGGCGATCTCGTCCAGCGGTAGGTCGGTGAACAGGCGCAGGAAACGGCCCACGTCGGCGTCCTCGGTGTTCCGCCAGAACTGCCAGTAGTCGTAGGGGCTGCGCATGTCGGCGTTGAGCCAGACGGCGCCGTTCATCGTCTTGCCCATCTTCGCGCCGGAGGCGGTCGAGAGGAGCGGGGTGGTCAGGCCGAAGGCCGGCTTCTGGTCGACACGGCGGATCAGCTCCACGCCGTTGAGGATGTTCCCCCACTGGTCCGAGCCGCCCATCTGCAGCACACAGCCGCGCGCGCGGTGGAGCTCCAGGAAGTCCACCGACTGCATCAGCATGTAGTTGAACTCGAGGAAGGTCATCGGCTGCTCGCGCTCGAGCCGCAGCTTCACCGAGTCGAAGGCCAGCATCCGGTTGATGGTGAAATGCACGCCGTAGTCGCGCAGGAACTGCACGTAGCCGAACTTGGACAGCCACTCGTCGTTGTCGACCATCACTGCGTCGGTCGGCCCGTCGCCGAAGGTCAGGAACTTCGCGAACACCGTCCTGATGGAGGCGATGTTGGCGGCGATGTCCGCCTCGCTGAGCAGCCTGCGCGCCTCATCCTTGCCGGTAGGGTCGCCGCCCTTGGTGGTGCCGCCGCCCATCAGCACGATCGGCTTGTGGCCCGCCTGCTGCAGGCGGCGCAGCATCATGATCTGGATCAGCGAGCCGACGTGCAGGCTCGGCGCGGTGGCGTCGAAGCCGATGTAGGCGGCGATCGGACCCTTTGCGGTCGCCTCGTCCAGCTCTTCCGGGTGGGTGATCTGGTGAATGTAGCCGCGCGCCTGCAGCGTCTGCAGGAAGCTGGACTTGAACTGGCCGTCGGACATCGCGGGAATCTCTTGGGGGGGATGGGCGGGCTCTAGCACGGCGGCGGCGGTGGTTTCGAGGGACATGCGGGGCTCCTTGGGGCTGGAAGGAGGCCGGAACCGTCTGTCGTATCAGGAAAGGCGCCGGCCGATTGGGCGGGCGCGAGGGATCGGCCGCCTGCTGCTAGGGCAGGCGGTAATAGCGGCCGGCGAGGGTCACGCGTGCGATCATGCCGGCTAGCTACCGGCGGCGACCCATGGCAGTCAAGCTGCATGAGGGTGCTGGGATTCATGACCGGGACGTCCCTGGACGCCGTCGACATGGCGGTGCTGGAGACCGACGGCGAGAGGATTTCGGCCTTCGGTCCGTCCGGCGAGCGCAAGCTGAGCGAGCCTGTCCGCGACCTGCTGCTGAGGACCACGGAACAGGCGCTGGCCTGGGAGCGCGGCGGGACGGCGCCGGCGCTGTTCGCCGAGGCCGAGGCGGCGGTGGCCGACGAGCACTTCGCCGCAGCCGAGACCTTCCTGGCCGCCAACGGCCTGACCTGGAGCGATATCGACCTCATCGGCATGCACGGTCAGACCGTGCTGCATGAGCGTCCCGCCGACGGCGTCGTCGGCCGCACAGTGCAACTCGGCGACGCCCAGAGGCTGGCCAACCTGACCGCGGTTCCCGTCGCCTTCGACTTCCGCAGCGCCGACGTGGCGGCGGGCGGTGAGGGCGCCCCCCTGGCGCCGATCTACCACCTGGCCCGCGCCCGCGCGTCCGGCCTGCAACCGCCGCTGGCGGTGTTGAACGTCGGCGGCGTGGCCAACGTCACCTTCTGGTCGGGCGGCGACGAGATCGCCGCCTTCGACACCGGCCCCGGCAACGGGATGATCGACCTCCTGGTGCAGTCGCGCGGCGCCGGCCGTTTCGATGACAAGGGCCGCTACGCCAGCGTCGGGCGGGTGAACGAGGGCGTTGTCCGCGCCCTGCTGGCCCATCCCTACTTCCAGGCCCCGGCGCCGAAATCGCTCGACCGCCATGACTTTTCCCTGGAGCCCCTGGCCGCCTGTTCGCTGGAGGACGCCGCGGCGACGCTGGTGGCGTTCACCGCCGAGGCCGTGAAGCTGGCCTTCGAGCTGATGGGCCAGACCCCGAACGAGGTGGTGGTCTGCGGTGGCGGGCGCCACAATCCGGAGATCATGAAGGCCCTGACCGAGCGGCTGCCCGCTCCGGTGCGGACCGCCGAGGATCATGGTTGGCGCGGCGACGCCATCGAGGCCGAGGCCTTCGCCTATCTGGCGGCGCGCACGGCGCGCGGCCTGCCGATCTCGTTCCCTCGGACCACGGGCGTGGCCCAGCCGATGACCGGCGGGCGCATCGTCACGCCCGCCAACAACTGAGGAAGACACATGCGGATGCACTGGCTGGCCGGCGCGGCGCTGGTCCTGGGTCTGGCGACCGGCGGGGAGGCGGCTCAGGCAGCCGCGCCGGCTCCGGCCGCCTATGACGCCGCGGTCTTCGACGCCGCCCGGCGGCTGCAGCCGAAGGTGGTCGGCTGGCGGCGCGACATCCACCAGCATCCTGAACTCGGCAACCGCGAGGTGCGCACCTCGAAACTCGTGGCGGAACACCTGCGGACCCTCGGTTTCGAGGTCCGCACCGGGGTGGCGAAGACCGGGGTGGTCGGAGTGCTGAAGGGCGGCCGGCCCGGCGGCGTCGTGGCCCTGCGCGCGGACATGGACGGTCTGCCGGTGGCCGAGAACACCGGCCTGCCGTTCGCCTCCAGGGCGAGCGCCGACTACAACGGCCAGATGGCGCCGGTGATGCACGCCTGCGGCCACGACGCCCACACCGCCATCCTGATGGGCGCCGCCGAGGTGCTGGCCGGGATGAAGGCGCAGATCCCCGGAACCGTGGTGCTGATCTTCCAGCCGGCCGAGGAGGGCGCGCCCGCGGGCGAGGAGGGCGGCGCCCAGCTGATGGTCCGCGAGGGCGCGCTACGGAACCCGGCGCCGACCGCAATCTTCGGCCTGCATGTGGTGCCTGGGCCGGTCGGTTCGCTGTTCTGGCGTCCGGGCCCGATGATGGCGGCGTCCGACCGTTACGAGATCGCCCTCAAGGGCAAGCAGACCCACGGCGCCCAGCCCTGGGCGGGCATCGACATGGCCTCTATGACCGCCGACATCGTCAATGCCTTCAACCAGATCGCCGCCCGGCAGGTGAATGTCGCCAAGGCGCCGACGGTGCTCACGGTGGCCACCATCCATGGAGGGCTGCGCTACAACATCATCCCCGAAGACCTGACCATGGCCGGCACGCTCCGGACCTTCGACCCTGAGATGCGCAAACAGGTGATATCGGCGGCCGAGAAGGCGGTGGTCTCCATCGCCGAGCGCTACGGGGCGCAGGGCAAGCTGACCTGGGGCACGCCCAATCCGGTGACCGACAACGACCGGGCCCTGTCGGCGCGCATGAAGCCGACCCTGCAACGGGCCGCCGAGGGCGGGGCGATCCGCGATGACATCGATTACATCACCGGCGCGGAGGACTTCTCCTACTACCAGCGGGAGATTCCCGGGCTGTTCTACGACCTGGGGATCGGCGATCCGCCGGGCACCAACCACTCGCCGTTCTTCACCATCGACGAGCGGGCGCTGGAAGTCGGCGTGCGGGCGCAGGTGCTGACCGCCCTGGACTATCTCAGCGGCCAGCCGGCTGGCCGCTAGCTTTCCGCCAGAGTGACGAACAGCTCGCTCTCGATGATCCACTGACCGGTGACCTTCCGCCAGGCCGCGAGGTAGCGGCCGGAGCTTTCGGCGTCCTTCCAGTGGGCGACCCAGCGGCCGGTCTCCGCGGCCAGTCCGGAGGCTGCGTCGAGCTCGATGGTCTCGGGCGTGCGCACATAGGTGACGAACGCCGGATCGGCGAACTGGCCGGCGAAGGCGTCGATCACGGCGTCGACGCCGGTGATCAGCGCCCCGCCGCCGGCGATCAGCTTCATGTCCGGCGCGAAGAACGGCCGCAGGCGCTGCGCCTGGTGGGTGGCGATCAGCTTGTTGGTGAGCTGCCGGCGCGCCCGGATGGCGTCCTCCGGCGTGGTCACGACCGGCTCAGGCCGGCTCGGCGGCCAGACGCTTGTCGAGATAGGCCCCGACGCGGCTTTCGACTTCCGGCAGGCTTTCCATCCAGAAGTGGGTCGAGCCCTCGACCACGTCGTAGTCGATGAC
>JAEYTM010000154.1 GCA_023434015.1 Pseudomonadota bacterium
CCAGAGTCCGGAACGCCTCCCGAACCGGCGTGCGCGACATCCCAAGACGCTCGCTGATCGCCACCTCGCGAAGCCGCTCGCCAGGCGCCAGCTCCCCCGACAGGATCATCTCCCGCAAAAGCGCCACGGCGTCCTTGTGACGCCAGCCCTTCTGCTGGCGACCGCCGGCGTCGTCTTCCCCAGGGGTGGGATTAGACACCGGTAACCGGGCGAGATTCTCTGCGCGCATCATCCGCCCGAATATTGGGCGCCCGCCGACGGCCGACAAGTAAATTCAACCAGCAGTTTAATATACTATACGATCTTCAGCCGGCGCCTTAAGGGTCCGCAGATCGAAGGCAAGATCATGCTGAGAACGTTTCTCAGCAACGCGGGCGGCGGCGGCGTTTGCGCAGTAATACCCGTTTGGCCGCCGAAAACGCATCCCCGGCAGGGCCGCGGTCATCCTGCGGACAACAGCCGCACGCCGAATCATTGCGGCAGGTGAACCTCAGCAGCTTGCTGCGGCCACCGGGTCCTGGCGCCCATCCGCCTCGCAGCACATCGCAAAGGCGAGGATTGGCGGCAGGTGCAGACGCGCCACAGCGACCGGCCGCCGTTCCTGGAACCTGGCGGCTGGCGGCTGGCGGCTAGGCCGGACGTCCGATCCGCTTGATTTCCCAGTCGAGGTCGACGCCGAACCTGGCCTTCACCTCGGCGCGGACCGTCTCGCCCAGGCCCTCGAGGTCGGCGGCGGTCGCCTCGCCGGTGTTGATGAGGAAGTTGGCGTGCAGCGGCGAGAACATCGCCCCGCCGAACGGCCTGCCGCGCCAGCCGGCCTCGTCGACGAGCTTCCAGGACGAATGGCCCGGCGGATTCTTGAAGGTCGAGCCGCCGGTCTTCTCGCGAATCGGCTGGGTCTGTTCGCGGCGGGTGGTGATTTCGTCCATCCGCGCGGCGATGGCCGCGGGGTCGTCGGGGCGCCCCTCGAACAGGGCTCCGGTGAACACCAGCGGCTCGGCCGCCGCCCGCGCGGACTTGCGGTAGCTGTACTGCAGGTCGGCGTTCGACAGGGTCAGCCGCTCGCCCGCGCGGGTCAGGGCGTAGGCCTCGACCAGCACGTCCTTGGTCTCGGCGCCATAGCAACCGGCGTTCATCACCAGGGCGCCGCCGATCGAGCCCGGCACCCCCCGATAGAATTCCAGACCGGCGATCCCCGCCCTGCCCGCCTCCCGCGCCAGGGTGGCGTCCAACGCCGCGGCGCCGGCGAAGATCCGGCTTCCGCCGCGTGGCTCGACCCGCGCAAACGGCTTGCCCAGCCGGATCACCACCCCCTCGACGCCGCCGTCGCGCACCAGGGTGTTGGAGCCGACCCCGAGCATGGTCACCGGCGCGCCCGGATCCAACCCCTTCAGGAAGGCGGCCAGGTCGTCCTCGTCCTCCGGCAGGAAGATCACGTCGGCAGGGCCGCCGACCCGGAACCAGGTGAACGGGCCGAGCGGCTCGTCGCGGAGGATGCGCCCGCGCACGGCTGGCAAGGCGTCGCGCCAGCTCATCCGAGCGCCGCGAGCTGATCCGGGAGGGCGTAGGCCCAGCCGGTGATGTCGCCGGCGCCCAGCAGCACGACCACGTCGCCGTCGCGTGCCTCCTGGTGCACCAGCCGCGCGAGGTCGCCAGGATCGGCCAAGGGCAAGGCGCGGCGATGGCCGTAGCGGCGCAGGCCCTCGACGAGCCCGTCGCGGCTGGCGCCCTCGATCGGCGCCTCGCCGGCCGCATAGACGTCGGCGACGATCACCGTGTCGGCGTCGTTGAAACAGGCGCAGAAGTCGTCGAACAGGTCATGCAAGCGAGAATAGCGGTGCGGCTGGACGACCGCGATCACACGGCCGCCGGTCACCGCGCGAGCGGCGGTCAGCACGGAGGCGATCTCGACCGGGTGGTGGCCGTAGTCGTCGATCACCCGCACGCCGCCCGCGACGCCGGTGGTGGTGAACCGGCGCTTGACCCCGCCGAACCCGGCCAGCCCCTTGCGGATGTCGTCGGCGCTGACGCCGAGCTCGCGGGCGACGGCGATGGCGGCGAGGGCGTTCATGACATTGTGGAGCCCGGCCATGGGCAGGCGCAGGTCGTCGCAACGCAGAGGCTCGCCCTCATCAGCAGCGTTGGCGTGCGGGCGGATCAGCACGTCGAAGCGCGCGCCGTCCGGGCCCATGGTGATATTGCCG
Organism: Pseudomonadota bacterium; assembly: GCA_023434015.1. Classification (GTDB taxonomy): domain Bacteria; phylum Pseudomonadota; class Alphaproteobacteria; order Caulobacterales; family Caulobacteraceae; genus Phenylobacterium. The sequence continues at coordinate 2,205 of JAEYTM010000154.1, forward strand.
GCGCGCACCTCGGCCTGGGGATTGACGCCATAGGTGACCAGGCGGCGGTTCTCCACCCGCGCGGCCATGGCCTGGACCTCCGGATGGTCGATGCATACGGCGGCGAAGCCGTAGAAGGGGATGTTCTCCACGAAGTCGCGGAAGGCCTTCTTCACCGCCTCGAAGTCGCCGTAGTGGTCCAGGTGCTCCGGGTCGATGTTGGTGACCACGGCCACCGTCGACTTGAGCTTGAGGAAGGTGCCGTCGCTTTCGTCCGCCTCGACGACGATCCATTCGCCCGCACCGACTTTCGCATTGGTGCCGTAGGCGTTGATGATGCCGCCGTTGACCACGGTGGGATCGAGGCCGCCGGCGTCCAGCAGCGTCGCGACCATCGAGGTGGTGGTGGTCTTGCCATGGGTGCCGCCCACCGCGATGGAGAACTGCAGCCGCATCAGCTCGGCCAGCATCTCGGCCCGGCGGACCAGCGGCAGGCGCCGGTCGCGACCGGCGACCATCTCCGGATTGTCGGCCTTCACGGCGGTCGAATAGACGATCGCGGAGACGCCTTCGACATTCGCCGGGTCGTGGCCGATGAAGATCCTCGCGCCCAGCTTCTCCAGCCGCTCGGTGTTGGCGCTGGCCTTCGCGTCCGAGCCCTGCACCGAATAGCCGATCTTGAGCATGATCTCGGCGATGCCGCTCATGCCGATGCCGCCGATGCCGACGAAGTCCTGCGCGAACTCCGGAGCCTCCTCCTCCCCGGGCAGCAGCGGCGTCTCGTCCTCGTCGGAGGCGCGGGTCGGGTCCGGCACCTCGAAGCCGACGGGAATGGACAGGTCGAGCAGCCCGGCCGCCTTCATCTCCGCGACCCCCGGCAGGTCGTACAGGCTCGACAGGCTGAAATGCTCGAGGAACCTGTCGGCCGTCGCATAGGTCACCGGCCGACCG
>JAEYTM010000198.1 GCA_023434015.1 Pseudomonadota bacterium
CCGACTTCGAATACGCCTGCTGCGCGAGGCTCCGTCGTCGGCGGCGGCTGACAGGGCGACGAGCCTTGCGGAACGAGGCGCCGCCGGCCCCACCCCGGCGTGACGTGGACGAACCGATCCTTTAGACAGCGTCGCATGTCCGCTACCCTGCACGTGATCTACGGCCCCTCCGGCGCCGGAAAGACAACCTACGCTCAAGCCTTCGCCCGCGGGCAAGGCGCCGTCGCATTCATCCTCGACGAGTGGATGGCCCGGCTGTTCGGCCCCGACATGCCGACCCCGCTGGAATACGACTGGGCGGTCGAGCGCGTCGGACGCTGCGAGGCGCAGATATGGTCGGTGGCCGCCGGGGTCATGGCCACGGGCGCCTCCGTGATCCTGGACCTCGGCCTCCTGCGGAAAGCCGACCGTGACCGGATCCGCGAGATCGCCCAGGCGGTCGATCTGCCGCTGCAGTTCCACTACGTCACCGCGCCGGAGGCCGTCCGCCGCGCCCGGGTGGAAAGCCGCAACGAAGTCCGCGGCGAGACCTTCGCCATCGAGGTCAGCCCGGCGCATTTCGAGTTCATCGAAGGCGTCTTCGAGACGCCCGACGCCGAGGAACTGCGCGGCGCGATCGTCAGCGAGAGCGCCTAGGATCGGCGCACGCATCCGGCGTGGCTTGCGCTGTAGGCCTCAGTGAGGGACTATGGCCGACACGAGGCGCCGGCTTTCGTCATTCTTGAGCTCTTCCTGAAGCGCTCTTGAGTTTTGCAGCGCACAACTCTATTCTTTTGCCCCCGGACGCCTGCGCCCGCGGCCGGCATTCAAGATCTCACACCAGGGCGAACTCGAGTCATCACCTGATCATGGAAAAAGTTCCGATGACCGCCGAGGGCTATCAGGCCCTCGACGAAGAGCTGAAGCGTTTGAAAACCGTGGAACGTCCCGCGGTGATCGCCGCAATCGGCGAAGCGCGCTCACACGGCGATCTGTCCGAGAACGCCGAGTACCACGCGGCCAAGGAGCGCCAGGGCTGGATCGAAGGCCAGATCGCCGAGATCGAGGACAAGATGGCCCGCGCCCAGGTGATCGACGTCTCCAAGCTCTCGGGCAATCAGGTGAAGTTCGGCGCCACGGTCTCCGTGGTCGACGAGGACACCGAGGAAGAGGCCCGCTACCAGATCGTCGGCGAGCACGAGGCCGACGTGAAGCGTGGCCGCGTCTCCATCACCTCCCCCATCGCCCGGGCGATGATCGGCAAGGAAAGCGGCGAGACCGTCGAGGTGAACACTCCCGGCGGCGTGAAGGCCTACGAAATCACCAAGGTCGAGTGGGTCTGCCCCCCTCGCAATGGTGAAGGCGTCCCCGCCTGAACTGATTATCTGGGCCGTATCCGACGGCCGCGCCGGCATCGAGGCCCAGGCCCTGGGCCTCGCAGAGGCCGTTGCGCGCCGGCGTCCGGCGCGGGTCGTGGTCAAGCGGATCGGCTGGAAGGCGGGCCTTGGCCGGCTGCCCTGGTGGTCGATCCCCCTTCCCCGCCGGACGGTGCGCGCCGACAGCCCGATCGCCCCGCCCTGGCCTGACATCTGGATCGCCGCCGGCCGCGCCACCCTGCCGCTGTCCCTGCGTCTGCGGCGCTGGTCCGGAGGACGGACCTTCGTCGTCCAGACCCAGCACCCTCGCACTCCGCTCGCGGCCTTCGACCTGGTCGTGCCGCCGGCCCACGACGAGCTGAGCGGCCCGAACGTCTTCCCGATCGCCGGGGCGCCCAACCGGCTGACCGGCGCGCGCATGGCGGCGGACGCCGCGCGGTTCGAGGGTTTGCTCGCCCCCCTGCCCCACCCGCGCATCGCGGTGATCATCGGCGGCCGGTCGCGGGCCTTCGACCTGACCGCGCCCCGCGCGGCGCAGATGGGCCGCGAGATCGCCGAGGCCGCCACCTCCGCCGGCGGATCGGTGATGGTCAGCTTCACGCGCCGGACGCCGGAGCCAGCGGCGGCGGCCCTGCGGCAGGCGCTGGCCGACGTCCCTGGCGTCATCTGGGACGGCCAGGGAGACAACCCCTACTTCGCCTTCCTGGGCGCGGCGGACGCGGTCCTGGTCACCGAGGACTCCACCAACCTCGCCACCGACGCCGCCGCGACCGGCAGGCCCGTGCATGTTCTGACCATGGAGGGCGGGAGCGCCAAGTTCAGCCGCTTCCACCAAGACCTCCAGCACCGCGGCGTCTCGCGCCGGTTCGCCGGCCGGCTGGAGGCCTGGGCCTATCCGCCGCTGGCCGAGACGGACCGGGCCGCGGACGAACTTCTGCGGCGCTACGAGGCCAAGATTCTTTCGCCTTGAAGAAAAAGCCGGCTTGCCAGTCACGGTTAACGCCGCTCAACGTCAGCAAGAAATTCGCAACACCCTGAGTTTAGGGTGGATCAACGCATTCTGAGTCGGGGGCCTCAACGTGGCGACTTATTTCTGGGATACGATCACGGCCGCACAGGCGCTGGCCTACACGCCGGCCGATCAGCTCATCTTCACGTCGGGCACGGCGTTCGAAATGGGCGTCACCTTCACGCCGTTCAGCGCCGGCACCCCGGACAGCATCACCCTGACCGGCATGGGCCGCAGCGCGACCTTCAGCGA
>JAEYTM010000248.1 GCA_023434015.1 Pseudomonadota bacterium
AGGTGCGGCTGACCTCGACCGCTCCGGCGCCGGAGCCGGAGGCCGAGCTGATCCGGCTGCAGGACCTCGACGCCGACGCCGCCCGGCTGTGGAACGCGGCCAATCCGATCTCCACCCTGCCGAACCCGCCGGCCCGGCCGTTCAGGCTGGAGGCGCAGGGCGTGCTGGACGAGGCGCGCGCCGTCGATTGCATGACGGCGGCCATCTACTATGAGGCGGCCTACGAGAGCGCCGACGGCCAGCGGGCGGTGGCCCAGGTGGTGCTGAACCGCCTGCGCCATCCGGCCTTTCCCAAGACCGTCTGCGGCGTCGTCTTCCAGGGCTCGACACGCGCGACGGGTTGCCAGTTCACGTTCACCTGCGACGGCGCGCTGGCGCGGCGGCCTGACGAGGGCGGCTGGTCGCGGGCGCGGCGGGTGGCCGAGGCGGCCCTGCGCGGCCAGGTCATGCGCCGGGTGGGCAACGCCACCCACTACCACGCCGACTACGTCGCGCCGTACTGGAGTCCCAGTCTGCTGAAGGTGGCGGCCATCGGGGCGCACGTCTTCTATCGCTGGACCGGCGTCGCTGGGCTGCCGCCGGCCTTCGCGGGCCGCTACGCCGGGGGCGAGGCCGCGGGGATGCAGCCGGCCGCCGTCGACCGCCTGGGCGGAGATGTGGCCGATCTCGGCGTGGCCGCCGGCGCCGAGGCGACGGCCTCGGAAGTCTCGGCCATTGTCGAGGACGTCGCGGTCGCTGCTGTGCCGGCGGCGGAGGCGGTGGTGGCGGAGCTGATCACCCCGGCCGCCGTCGCCCCGGAGGCGGAGACGATGATCCGCGCCGAAGATCTCGACTGGCTGGGCCAGCCCAAGGCCCGGCCGCCGCCCCGCCTGCCGATGCCCTCGCGCTTCTGACCTAGGGCGCCTGCTCGGCGCCGAACGCGGCGACGTCCTCGATCAGGCCGGCCGCCGCGGCGGCCACCAGTTCGCCGCCCTTTTCAGGTGTCGCCTGACCGGGATCGGAACCCATCCGCCCGTCCGCGTAGCGGGCGCGGAAATCGACGGCTTCGCGGATCGGTCCGGTCGGGGCGATCTGCGGCGCGTAGTTGGCCGCCTTGATCGAGTCCGGATAGGCCCATTGGGTGACGGCGATCTCCGAAGGGGTCGCGTGGCTGCCGTGGCCGGTGGGGAACTGGCGGTTGGCGATGGCCATGACGCCGGGCAACTCCCACCAGTTCTTCAGCTTGCAGGCGAAGCCGCGCGGACGGCCTGCGTAGCTGGCCTCGGCGTACATCTCAGAGAAGGCCGCCTCGATGGTGGCGACGTTGCCGCCGTGGCCGTTCAGGAAATAGATTTTCTCGAACCCGTGGTGGGCGAGGCTTTTGCACCAGTCGGCGATGGCCGCCATGAAGGTCGAGGGCCTGAGCGCGATGGTGCCGGGGAAGTCCAGGTGGTGCTGGGCCATGCCGATGTTGAAGGTCGGCGCGATCAGGATGTCGGCCGACTTCTGCGCCTCGTGGGCGATGATCTCAGGACAGAGCCAGTCGGTGCCGAGCAGGCCGGTTGGGCCATGCTGCTCGTTGGAGCCGATCGGCACGACCACAGTCTTCGAGCGGGTCAGGAAATCCTCGATCTCGGCCCAGGTCGAAAGGTGCAGCAGCATTGGCGGTCCCCCGGATAATCCGCCGCAAGGGGTGCGGCCTGGTCTTCAAGTAGGTCCGGATCGGCGAAACGCCACCCGGCTTCAGGTCTTCGGCGGCTCGCGGGTCACCTGGATGCGCAGGTCCATGGCCTGCATGCCGACCAGCCGCCACCGGTCCTCCACCTTGGCGAAGGTCAAGAGGCAGCGCTCCTCGGCCGACAGATCGTGCAGGCACACCCGCCGCTCGGCGACCGGCTTCAGCAGCAGGGCGATCTGCGCGGCGTTGGGCGCCTCGGGCAGGGCCTGGCCGGTGTGGGCCTCCACCAGCCGGAAGGCGTCCGGCCCGATCATCCGGTCCAGCGCCGCGTCCGAAGGGCCCCCGTCCACCTCGACGCCGTTGGCGCGGGCCACCTCGACCAGTTGACGGCGCAGGTCCTCGCGCAGCGACGGGCGGTCGATCCGCGCCTCGAAACTGATGACGTCGCCGTCCTGCACCGCGCTCAGGAACCGTTCGACCCCGGCGGACGCCTCAGCGCGGTCGCCCAAGCCGCCGCACCCGGCCAGAGCTACTGAAAACGCCGCCAACACCGGCGCGAAACACTTGCGAACCATGGGCGGAACATGACGAGGGGGTCGGGTCAGGGCAACAGCGCACATGCAGCGTGTTGCACGCCCCGTCCGTCGCGCCTAATCCCTTGCCGGGGCTTCTACGCGGAGAACGTGCAAGTGTCGGATGATGTGGTGTTCCCGGTTCCCGAGGCGTGGTCCGGCCGGGCGCTGATGGATGCGGCGGCCTATGAGGCGGCCTGCGCCCGGGCGGCGTCGGATCCTGACGCCTACTGGCGCGAGGTCGCCGGGCGGCTGGACTGGATCCAGCCCTTCACCCAGGTGAAGGACGTCTCCTTCAACCGCGAGGACTTCCGTATCCGCTGGTACGCCGACGGCGTGCTCAACGTCTCGGTCAACTGCCTGGACCGGCACATCCCCGAGCGGCGCGACCAGACGGCGATCATCTGGGAAAGCGACGACCCGGAGATCTTCACCACCCTGACCTACGGCGAATTGCTCGCCGAGGTCTGCCGCATGGCCAATGTGCTCAAGGCCAAGGGCGTCCGGAAGGGCGACCGGGTGACCATCTACCTGCCGATGATCCCGATGGCGGCCGTCGCGATGCTGGCCTGCGCCCGCATCGGCGCGGTGCATTCGGTCGTGTTCGGCGGCTTCTCGCCCGACAGCATCGCCGGCCGGATCAAGGACTGCGACTCGCGCATCGTCATCACCGCCGACGAAGGCGTTCGTGGCGGCCGGACCGTGCCGCTGAAGCGCAATGTCGACGAGGCCCTGGCCGACTGCCCGGACGTCAAGGACGTAATCGTCATTCGCCGGACCCGCGCCGACGTGCCGATGACCGCCGGCCGCGACGCCTTCTACTCGGACCTCAAGCACACCGTCTCCGACAGCTGCGACCCGGAACCGATGAACGCCGAGGATCCGCTGTTCATCCTCTACACCTCCGGCTCGACGGGTAAGCCCAAGGGGGTGCTGCACACCACCGGGGGCTATCTTGTCTGGGCCGCCCACACCCACGAGCTGGTCTTCGACTACCGGCCCGGCGAGGTGTTCTGGTGCACAGCCGACATCGGCTGGGTCACCGGCCACAGCTATGTGGTCTACGGGCCGCTGGCCAACGCCGCCACCACGGTGATGTTCGAGGGCGTGCCGAATTATCCGACCACCTCGCGGTTCTGGGAGGTGATAGACCGGCACAAGGTCGAGGTCTTCTATACCGCCCCGACCGCCATTCGCGCCCTGATGCGCGACGGCGACGAGCCGCTGCTGACCACCACGCGCGACTCCCTGCGCCTGCTCGGCAGCGTCGGCGAGCCGATCAATCCGGAGGCCTGGCTCTGGTATCACCGGGTGGTCGGAAAGGGCCGTTGCCCGATCGTCGACACCTGGTGGCAGACCGAGACCGGCGGGGTGCTGATGAGCCCGCTGGCCGGCGCCACGCCGCTGAAGCCCGGCTCCTGCGCCCGGCCGCTGCCCGGCGTCTTCGCCGAACTGGTCGACAACAGCGGCAAGACCCTGGCGGGGGCGGCCAGCGGCGCCCTTTGCCTGACCGACTCCTGGCCCGGCCAGATGAGGACGGTCTACGGCGACCACGAACGGTTCATCAGCACCTACTTCACCCACTTCGCGGGCAAGTACTTCACCGGCGACGGCGCGCGCCGGGACGAGGACGGCTACTACTGGATCACCGGGCGGGTGGACGACGTGATCAACGTCTCCGGCCACCGCCTGGGCACGGCCGAGATCGAGTCCGCCCTGGTGGCCAACGAGAACGTCGCCGAGGCGGCGGTGGTCGGCTTCCCGCACGACGTGAAGGGCCAGGGCATCTACTGCTTCGTGACGCTGAACGCCGACGTCACGCCGACCGACATCCTGCAGGCGGAGCTGAAGGGCTGGATCCGCCGCGAGATCGGCCCCTTCGCCGCCCCCGACGTGGTGCAGTTCGCCCCGGCCCTGCCGAAGACCCGCTCCGGCAAGATCATGCGTCGCATCCTGCGCAAGATCGCCGAGAACGATCTTTCGAACCTCGGCGACACCTCGACCCTGGCCGATCCCGCCGTGGTCGACGACCTGATCGCCAACCGGGCGGGCGCCTAGGCCTCCATGAGCCCGGAACTGCCTTCGGCCCTGCGCGGCGCGATCGCGCAGGAGCTGGAGGGGGTTCCGCGCAAGGGGCTGGCGGATTCCACCGCCCGCACCACCGCGGCCTATCGCGCCGGCAAGGCCTCCGTCGGCGTCATCCGCACCGCCGAGGACGCCCTGGCCTATGCCCTGGCGCGCCTGCCCGCCACCTACGCCGCCTGCGTCACCGCCCTGGCGGAGGCGGCGCGGATGGCGCCGGA
>JAEYTM010000308.1 GCA_023434015.1 Pseudomonadota bacterium
GGGAGGGGGCGATCGCCGAGGCGGCGGCGCGGCCCGCCGACTGGGTCATGGCGGCCATCGTGGGCGCGGCGGGGCTGCGTTCGGCCTGGGCGGCGGCCGAGCGGGGCGGGGTGCTGGCGCTCGCCAACAAGGAAAGTCTGGTCTGCGCGGGGCCGAGCCTGCTGCGGACCGCCAAGCTGGCCGGCGGGGCGGTGATCCCGGTGGACTCCGAGCATTCGGCGATCTTCCAGGTGTTCGAGGCGGAGAACATCCAGCAGGTGCGCCGGCTGATTCTGACGTCTTCTGGCGGGCCCTTCCGAAACGCGCCTCGCGAGGTGATGGCCCGGGCGACGCCGGAGCAGGCCACCGCCCATCCCAACTTCAGCATGGGCGCCAAGATTTCGGTCGACTCCGCGACCATGATGAACAAGGGCCTCGAGGTGATCGAGGCGGCCTATCTGTTCGCCATGCCCGCGGAACGGATCGAGGTCCTGGTCCACCCGCAGCAGATCGTCCACAGCCTGGTCGAGTATGCCGACGGCTCCACCCTGGCTCAGCTCGGCCCACCGGACATGCGGCCGCCAATCGCCTGCGCCTTCGCCTGGCCCGATCGACTGCCCTGGCCGGCGCCGCCGCTGGACCTCGTCCGCTCCGGACCGTTGACCTTCGAGGAGCCGGACCTCGACCGGTTCCCGGCGCTGTCGATCGCCAAGCAGGCGCTGAACGCCGGCGGCCATGCGCCGGCGGCGATGAATGCGGCCAACGAGCGCGCCGTGGCCGCCTTCCTTGACCGCCGGATCGGCTTTCTCGATATTGCCGCCGTTGTGGCGCAGACCCTCGAGCGTATGGACGGCGAGGGGTTCGAGGCGGACGGCGACGCTCTGGAGCGCGCGCGGGCCACCGATGCGACGGCCCGCCGGGTGGCCGACGAGGTCGTCAGCGGCCTGAGAGCGCCGGCCACGGCCTAAGGAGTAAGCCCGCCCAATGTCAGCTTTTCTGTCCAACGCACTGATCTACATCGTACCTTTTGTGATCGTGCTGGGCGTGGTGGTGACGGTTCACGAACTCGGCCACTTCCTCGCGGCGAAGTGGCTGGGGACGAAGATCGACCAGTTCTCCATCGGCTTCGGCCGGGCGCTGGCGAAGTGGACGGACCGCTCCGGCGTGCAGTGGCGCATCGGCTGGCTGCCGCTGGGCGGCTATGTGCGCTTCGCCGGTGACGACAACGCCGCCAGCGTGCCGGACGCCGACGACCTCAATTCGCTGCGTGGCGACCTGGTGGCGCGGGAAGGCGAGGGGGCGCTCAGCCGCTACTTCCATTTCAAGCCGCTGTGGCAGCGGGCGATCATCGTCGCCGCGGGTCCGGTGGCCAATTTCCTGCTGGCGATCGTGATCTTCGCGGCGCTGCTGATGGCGCTGGGCGAAATGGTCCTGCCGCCGCGTGTGGCCAGCGTGGCGCCGGAAAGCCCGGCCGCGGCCGCCGGCTTCCGGCCCGGCGACCTGCTCGTCGAAGTGGGCGGCCGCAGGATCGAGCGGTTCGACGAAGTGCAGCAGCTCGTGCGGGTGCGCGGCGAGGTGCCGATGCAGTTCGTGGTGGAGCGCGACGGGCGCCAGGTGGTGTTGAGCGCCACCCCGGCCTGGCGGGTGGTCGACGACCCGGTCTCGGGCTCGCAACGCGTGGGCATGCTGGGCCTCGTCCCGGCCCAGAGTCGCGCCGACTACGAACAGGTCCGCTACAATCCGGTTCAGGCGCTGGCCGGCGGCGTGGCGCGGACCTGGGACACCCTCGAGACGACGGTCTACTTCCTCGGTCGCATGCTGACCGGCCAGGTCGACGCCGACCAGCTGCGCGGCCCGGTGGGCATCGCCAACGTCACCGGCAAGGTCGCCCAGCTCAGCGCTGAGGGCGCGCCGAACTTCGGAGCCATGCTTGGTGGGGCCACCCTCAACCTGCTGCAGCTCGCCGCCCTGATCTCCGTAAGCATCGGTTTCATGAACCTCCTGCCGGTTCCCATGCTGGATGGGGGCCATTTGCTGTTTTATGCCTACGAAGGCATCGCTCGCCGCCCACTTGCTGCCAAGGTTCAGGCGGCAGGGTATCGGCTCGGTCTTGCGCTGGTGCTCGGATTGATGTTGTTCGCCACTTGGAACGATCTGCAGCGCCTGCGTGTGTTCAATCTCTTCGGCGGCCTATTCTCTTAAGGTCCGCATTTTCCAAAACGGCTGATTCGATGCACAGACACCGCGCTAGTAGCGCTGCGCTAGCCTCAGGTTTTGCCCTGCTCCTGGGCTCGACCGCGCTGGTTTCCCCAACGCTGGCGCTGGCTCAGGCGCAGCCGGCCGGTCCGCCGACTGTCGCGCCCCCGCAGCAGGGGGTCGTGCAGCGCATCCTGGTGGCCGGCAACGAGCGGATCGAACAGTCGACCGTGGTCTCCTACCTTCCGATCCAGACGGGCGAGACGGTCGATCCGGCCAAGATCGACAACGCCCTGAAGGCGCTGTTCCGCACCGACCTGTTCTCGGACGTGAAGATCGATTTCGCCGCCGGCGACCTCACCGTGACGGTCGTCGAGAACCCGATCATCAACCGGGTGATTTTCGAGGGGAACTCGGGCCTCAAGGAAGACAAGCTGCGCGACGAGGTCACGGTGCGTCCGCGCGGCATCTTCACCCGCGCCAAGGCGCAGGGGGATGTCCAGCGGATCGTCGAGCTCTATCGCCGCTCCGGACGCATCTCGGCCAACGTGACGCCGCAGATCGTCGAACTGCCGCAGAAGCGCGTCGACCTGATCTTCAAGATCGACGAGGGCCCCAAGAGCGGGATCCTGCGGGTCAACTTCCTCGGCAACAAGGAGTTCTCGGACAACGACCTGCGGGACGTCGTCGTGACCGAGCAGTCGCGCTGGTACAAGTTCTTCTCCAGCAACGCCAACTACGATCCCGACCGGCTGGAGTACGACAAGGAGCAGCTGCGCAAGCACTACCGCAACCGCGGATTCTACGATTTCCGGGTCTCGTCCGCGGTGGCCGAACTGGCGCCCGACAAGAACGGCTTCGTCGTCACCTACACGATCGAGGAAGGACCGGAGTACCGGTTCGGCAACGTCTCGGTCGAAACCGAGCTGCAGAAGCTCGACAAGGGCCTGCTGACCGCCCTGGTGCCGATCCGCACCGGCCAGATCTATGAAGACGAGCGGATCGAGCGGGCCACCGACACCCTGACCTTCGCCGCCGGCGCCGCGGGCTTCGCCTTCGTCGACGTGCGGCCGCGCTACACTCCCGACCGGGCCAAGGGCGTCGTCGACGTGGTGTTCCAGGTCAACGAGGGACCACGGGTCTACGTCGACCGCATCGACGTGGTCGGCAACACATCGACTCTGGACTACGTCGTGCGCCGGGAGATGAGCGTGTCGGAAGGCGACGCCTACAACCGCGCCCTGGTCGACCGCTCGCGCAATCAGATCCGAGCGCTGGGCTTCTTCAAGGAAGTGACCATCAACGAGGTGCCGGGCTCGGCTCCCGACCGCACCGGCCTGCAGGTGGTCGTCGAGGAACAGCCGACCGGCGAGTTGTCGTTCAGCGCCGGCTATTCCTCCATCGACAAGCTGGTGGTGGACCTGGGCATCAGCCAGCGGAACTTCCGCGGCCGCGGCCAGAGCGTCCGTGCGCGGGTTTCGGCAGGCTCCTATCGCCAGCAGATCGACTTCGGCTTCACCGAGCCGCGGTTCCTCGGCCGCGACCTGGCCGCCGGCTTCGACCTCTATTCGTACAAGTACGACCTCAGCGAATATCTCGGATACAGCAGCAACACCGTCGGCGGCGGCTTGCGGCTGAACTTCCCGTTGAGCCTGAATTCCAGCGGCTCGCTGCGCTACACGCTGCGGACCGACGAGGTTAACATCCGGGGCCTGCTCTGCGACCCGACGAGCCCGCAGTTTCAGCTGATCACCTGCGAGCAGCAGGGGGCGTTCCTCACGTCGATGATCGGCTATGGCCTGCGGCTGGACCGCCGGAACGACCCGATCAACCCGACGCGTGGCTTCTACGTGAGCTTCGACCAGGATCTGGCCGGCGTCGGCGGGGACGTGAAATACCTGCGCACCGAGGCCAGCGGCGGCTGGTACTACGGTTTCACGCCGGCGTTCATCTTCAGCGCCACCGGTTCGGCCGGCTACGTCGAAGGCTGGGGCGGCGACCACATCCGAATCAACGACCGGTTCTTCAAGGGCGGCAACAACTTCCGCGGTTTCGAGACCGCCGGCATCGGTCCGCGCGACGAAAGCCTGCGCAACAGCTATTCGCTGGGCGGCAAAGCCTTCGCCATCGGGTCGGCCGAGCTGACCGTGCCGACCTTCCTGCCCGAACAATACGGGATCAAGGCGGCGCTGTTCGCCGATGTCGGGACGCTCGGCCTGCTGGATCCGTCCGCCAAGCAGAAGGCCGACCCGGATACGGGACAGCTCATCCAAGACCCCGCGATCCGGGACGATCTGTCGCTTCGCGCCGCCGCCGGTCTGAGTGTCTTCTGGCGCTCGCCGATGGGGCCCATCCGCTTCGACTTCAGCCGCGTTCTGGCGAAGGAAGATTACGACAAGACCGAAACTTTCCGGTTCTCCACCGCAACCAGGTTCTAGAGATCACATGACTTTCAAGCATTTCCTTATCGCGGCGACCGCTGCGACCCTCGCCGGCGCCACCGCCTCCAGCGCGCTCGCCCAGGCGGCGGCCCCCGC
>JAEYTM010000023.1 GCA_023434015.1 Pseudomonadota bacterium
GGCACACGCAAGGCGCTGGCGGTGACCTCCGACGTCACGCCGCGCTATGTGCTGAACGACCCCTACGAGGGGGGCAAGCAGGCGGTCGCCGAAGCCTGGCGGAACCTGACCGCCGTCGGCGCCGAGCCCATCGCCATCACCGACAACCTCAACTTCGGCAACCCGGAGCGGCCCGAGATCATGGGCCAGATCGTCCGGTCGATCGACGGCATGGCGGAAGCCTGCGCGGCGCTCGACTTCCCGGTCGTGAGCGGCAACGTCAGCCTCTACAATGAGACCAACGGCGCGGCCATTCCGCCGACGCCGACGGTGGGCGCGGTCGGCCTGCTGAGCGACTATGCCGACCGGGCGTCGTTCTCGGGAATGTCGGCTGGACAGACGCTGGTGCTGGTCGGCGAGACCCGCGGCGAGCTGGGCGCCTCGATGTACCTGCGCGAGATCGTCGGTCGTGAGGACGGCGCGCCGCCCCCGGTCGACCTGGCGCTGGAGCGGCGGACCGGCGACATGGTGCGCGGCCTGATCAAGGCCGGAGCGGTGCGCGTGATCCATGACCTGTCGGATGGCGGCCTGATCGCCGCGGCCGCCGAGATGGCCCTGGCCTCGGGCGTCGGCGCCAGCCTCTATATAGCCGGCGACAGCCCGCCCCACGCCCTGCTGTTCGGCGAGGACCAGGCCCGCTATCTGATCGCCGCCACCGACCCACAGGCGGTCCTCGACGCGGCGGCCCAGGCCGGCGTGCCGGCCTCGATCATCGGCAAGGCCGGTGGCGACAGCCTCTCGGCCGAAGGCCTGTTCGACGTTTCCCTGGCCAGAATCCGCGCGGCCCACGAGGGCTGGATGCCCGCCTATATGGGCGGCTGAGGTGACGGGGCGGCCGCATATCGCCGCCACCCGGGCGCTGATCGGTCAGCCGGGATCGGGCCTTGCCATCCCGACACCCGCGGCGATCCTCGACCTCGACGCCTTCGACCGTAACCTCGCGAAGATGAGCGCTCGCGCGGCCGCCGCCGGCCTGGCGCTCAGGCCCCACGCCAAGTCCCACAAATGCGCCACCCTCGCCCGCCGGCAGGTCGAGACCGGCGCGGTCGGGGTCTGCTGCGCCAAGCTGGCCGAGGCCGAGGCGATGGCGGCGGCGGGACTGACCTCCATCCTTGTGACCTCTCCCATCGCCGGCCCCGGCTCCGCCCAGCGCGCGGCGCGCCTGGCGGCCACGCTCCCCGACTTCCGCATCGTGATCGATCATGCCGACGGCGCGATCGAACTCGATGCGGCGGCGCAGGGTCCGGTCCAGGTGCTGATCGACATCGACGTCGGCATGGGTCGCACGGGCGTGGCCGATGCGGCCCAGGCGCTCGGGGTCGCCGCCGCGATCGCCGCCCGGCCGAACCTGAAACTGATCGGCGTCCAGGCCTATGGCGGCCACTGGCAGCACATCCACGGACTCGAAGCCCGCAAGGCGGCCGTCGGCGACGGGATGACGCGGCTCCGGACCGTCCTGGGCGCCTTGCGCGAGGCGGGTCACGCCATAGGCGTCGTCACCGGCGGCGGCACCGGCAGCTTCGCCACCGACGTCGCCCAGGGCGTGTTGACCGAGGTGCAGCCCGGTTCCTACGCCTTCATGGACCGGGAATACCGCGACGCCCTGGGGACCGACCCGGACGGCGCCTTCGAACAGAGCCTGGCCATCGCCGCCACGGTGATCAGCGCCAACCACCCCGATTGGGTGACCGTGGACGCCGGGCTGAAGGCCTTCGCCACCGAGGGTTCCGTGCCCGCGCCCCTGACGCCGAAGTTCGCCGGATGCGCCTACCGCTGGTTCGGCGACGAGCACGGCCTGCTGATGCGCCCCGCGCACCTGCCGGTGGCGCGTGGCGAGCGGGTCGACTTCGTGCCGCCCCACGTCGATCCGACGCTGGATCGCTACGACGTGCTACATCTCGTGCGGAACGGGGTGCTGGTCGACATCGTCCCGATCGAGGGGCGCGGCGCCTCCCAATAGCGATCGGAGAGCGGGGCCATGGACCTGCTGGTCAACATCGACGTTCCCGACCGCCTCAAAGCCGAAACCTTCTACACCCGGGCCTTCGGTCTGCGACCGACGCGGCGGTTCGGCGACGCCGGCGTGGAGCTGAGCGGTTGGCCGGTCCGGCTCTATATCCTGGAGAAGACCGCCGGCACGGTCGGCGCCGGCCGCGACATGCGCCGCTATGAGCGCCACTGGAGCCCCGTGCATCTCGATGTCGTCGTCGAGGATCTGGCGGTCGCGCTGGCGCGCGCGCTCGCCGCCGGCGCGGTGCTGGAAGGCGAGGTCCGCACCGCCGCCTGGGGGAAGATCGTCACCCTCGCCGACCCCTTCGGTCATGGCATCTGCCTGATCCAGTTCCTCGGACGTGGCTACGACGAGATCGCCGAGCCCGCCTGATCGCCACGCCCGCCTTGGCGCTTGCCTAGAGGGCAGCCCGCGGCCTATCCCCGCCTCGACAGCCGGAGACCCCCATGCCCATCGCGCTCCCCGACCTTGAAGCCATCCTGCGTGAGGGGTTCCCCGACGCGCAGATCCAGATCGACGACCTGGCCGGCGATGGCGACCACTACCGCGCCCGCATCGTGTCCACCGCCTTCGCCGGCCTGTCGCGGGTGAAGCAGCACCAGCTGGTCTATGCCGCCCTGAAGGGGAAGATGGGCGGCGAGTTGCACGCCCTGGCCCTGGAGACGTCCGCGCCGCAATAGCGCGGCCCGCGCGGCTTGACCCCAGAGGTCGGGCTCCCTAGCTGTGGCCACAGCCTTACGCCGAAAGATCGACCGATGACCGACGCCGCCACCGGAAACCCTGTCCACGACTTCATCGCCAAGGCGGTGAGCGAGCACCCCGTGGTGCTGTTCATGAAGGGCGAGCCGGAACAGCCGCGTTGCGGCTTCTCCGCCACCGTGGTGCAGATCCTCGACCACCTGGAGGCCAATTTCGTCGGCGTCGACGTGCTGCAGAGCGAGCCGCTGCGTGAAGGTATCAAGACCTACTCCGACTGGCCGACCATCCCGCAGCTCTACGTGAAGGGCGAGTTCATCGGCGGCTGCGACATCGTGCGCGAGATGTTCCAGTCGGGCGAGCTGAAGACCCTTCTGGCTGAACAGGGCGTGCTGGCCAGCTAGTTCTGCTCGCCCGCTGCGGTCCGGTCCGGCGGCCGCGTTCAGGGAAGCGTGCATCTTATGGACGGGCGCGCCCGACGGGGGTCCTCCCGTGGCGCTGTGCTGCGCCTGTAGGCGGTCTCCGGGCCGACGCCGCATACTATTCCCGCAGTATTTTCCCCATCGGCCTGCCCCGGGCCAATTCGTCGATGAGCTTGTCGAGGATCCGCAGCTCGCGCATCAGCGGGTCCGCGACCTCCTCCACGCGAACGCCGCAGACGATGCCCCTGACCGCATCGCGGGCGGGATTCAGCCGCGGCGCCTGGGTGAAGACGGTCTGCACGTCCGAACCGTCCGCGAGGCGCGCGGCGAGCCCCGCGGCGCTGTAGCCGGTGAGCCAGAGCAGGATCTCATCGACCTCCGCGCGGCTGCGCCCCTTCTTCTCCGCCTTGGCGACATAGAGCGGATAGAGGCTCGCGAAGCGGGTGGTGAAGATGCGATGGGTCATGGGCTGCGCTCCGGCGGGCGTCCCGACTGTCAGCTTGGAGCCAGGGCGAGTGCTCTTGGGGCGTCGAGCAGCGGCAGCGGAATCATCCCCCGGACAAATCCTGCTCACCATGTGAGAGGCCCTCCCCCTCCGCGATTTCCGCTGCGGATCAAGCCATGCCTAGTCTGGCGGCCGATCCTGCTTGCTGGATGACAGCATCCGCTGCCGGTCCGCGCGGGACAGTATCCGCAATTTTGCCGACAGCATAACCGAACACGTTATGCCGGCGTGACGGAAAATCCAAAGAACCTTAGCGTGCGAGTCGCCAACTTCTTACAATGGTGACCGCTAGGCGCCTTCCCCTTTAGGTCGGGGAGCTAGGGGTGCAGCGAGCCTTGTCCTGGGCGCGCCGTCCCGATTCATCCGTCATTTCTCATCACGTGAGAACAATACACCGCGACTATTTGACTCGCGTGCATGCACGCCGAAACGTCCCGGGGCTTTGAACCCCGCAAGAAGGGTGGAGGCGAGGGAAACGTCAGGTCGCGCCACCGGCGCGATGCACCAGGTCGCGTCACCGGCGCGATTTACATCGGGAGGGAACGAAACATGTCCACGGCGAACGACAGCCGGTCACCCAGTCTCAGGACGCGCCTGCTCGCGGGCAGCGTGCTGGCCTGCGCCGTCGCGCTGGCCCAGCCGGGCGTCGCGCTGGCCCAGGCGGGCTCCGGCGAGGCCAGCGACCTCAGCGAAGTGGTGGTCACCGGCACCCTGATCCGGGGCGTGGCCCCGGTCGGCACCCAGGTCATGTCGATGAGCCAGGACGACATCGTCCGCACGGGCGTGGCCTCCACCAACAACCTGCTGGCGTCGATGCCGCTGGTCTCGACCTTCAACACCGTCGCCGCGACGCCCAGCGACCTCGGCAACCAGGCGAACCGGCCGAACATCCGCGGCATCTCCACCGGTCAGTACGACCCCGCCCTGACCCTGCTGCTGCTCGACGGCCACAACATGGTCGGCGCTTCCATCCTGCAGACCACCCCTGACCCGACGATGATCCCGCCCGGCGCCGTAGAGCGCGTGGAAGTGGTCCCCGACGGCGGCTCCTCGCTCTACGGCTCCGACGCGGTCAGCGGCATCGTCAACTTCATCACCCGCAAGCGGTTCGACGGCACCGAGGTCGCGGTCCACCGCGGCAAGGCGGACAACTACGACACCGCCGACTTCTCACTCACCCACGGCATCGATTGGGAGGGCGGCTCGGCCGTGCTCTCCTACTTCAGCCGCTACAACTCCGAACTGATGGCTGGCGATCGTGAGTTCCCGCGCATGGACCTGCGGGACTATGGCGGCGGCGACTTCCGGGTCCGCACCTGCAACCCGGCGACGATCACCGCGAACGGCACCACCTACGCCCTGCCGGCCGGCACGCCGAACTTCGCGGCCCTGCAGCGCGGCACCTTCAACCTCTGCGATCCGTGGCAGAACGGGATGTCCATCGTCCCGAAGGAACACCAGAACTCGCTGTTCGCCTCGATCCAGCACGAGATCTCGCCGACCTTGCGCTTCGAGGCGACGTCCTACTACGCCAACCGCCTGACCAAGACGCCGGAACCGCAGCAGTCGCAGTCCGGGGCGGTCATCGACGCCAGCAACCCGTTCTTCCAGTCGATCGCCGGCGAGACCAGCCAGACCGTCGCGTTCAGCTACGCGGCGGCCTACGGGCCTTCGTTCATCAGCCAGTCGCGGATGCGTTCCTGGGGCTTCACGCCCAAGCTCAACTGGAACGTCACCGACAACTGGAACCTGGAGGCGCTGTTCAACTACGGCTTCAGCGAGATGATCCTTCACGACCCGAAGGTGAACTCGGTCTACCAGAACAGCGTGCTGCGCCAGGCGCCCGGTTCCGGGATCACCCTCACGCGCCAGACCGCGCTCAACCCCTATGACGTCACCCAGACCAGCCCTGCGGTCCTGCAGGGGATCCTCAACTGGGACAACTTCGCCCAGGCGCGGCAGGAACTGACCCAGGGACGGTTGATCGCCAACGGCGCCCTGTTCACCCTGCCGGGCGGCGAGGTCCGCACCGCGATCGGCGGCCAGGTGACGCAGGAGTACTACAACGCGCTGAACGTCGACGCCCCCTACGGCAGCACCCTGGGCGCGGCCCGCAAGAGCGAGACCCGCGACGTGTTCGCGGTCTTCGGCGAAGTGCTCCTGCCCATCGTCGGGCCGGACAATGCCCGCCCCGGGATCCGCTCGCTGGCCCTCAACCTCTCGGCCCGTTACGACAAGTACGAGAACTGCTGCGAGACCTCCAACCCGAAGATCGGCGTCACCTATGAGCCGTTCGATGGGCTGAGCCTGCGCGGCAACTGGGGCACCTCGTTCAACGCTCCGTCGATGGCCGACATGGGCGGCGCGGTGGACACCCGCGTCAGCGTCGGCCTCACCACCAACGCCAGCAACCTGCGGGCCGACGCCAATCCGGCCGTCGACACCCTGCGGCCCTCGATGTCGGTGCCCGGCGGCAACCCGGACCTGAAGCCGCAGGAAGCCACCACCTGGTCGATCGGCGCCGACTTCCGTCCGCCGTCGATCCCGCAGATGCGGGCCAGCATCACCTATTGGAACGTGGAGCTGAGCAAGAGCATCGGCACCTCGACCATGCCGATCCAGCAGATGTACGTCACGCCGGCCTGGTCCAAGTACTACATCGTGCGCCCCACCCTCGAGCAGGCCCTGGCCGCGTTCGGCGGGCTGGCCAACACCCGCGTCCAGGGGGCGGAATCGATCGCCAGCCTCTACGGCAAGGGCAACGACCCGTACCTGCTGCGCGACCTACGCCGTCAGAACCTGGGCAACCAGTACGTCGACGGCGTCGATGGCACGGTGTCTTACTTCCACAACACCGACTTCGGCCGGATCAGCGGATCGGTCACCGCCAACTACATCCTGGGCCGGGAGTCCGAGCCCTTCCCGGGTGCGCCGCGGATCGACCTGATGGCGACCAACAACCGCAGGCTGACCCTGTCGGCCAACGTCGCCGCCGAAGTGGGCAACTTCACCGCCTCGGCGACGCTGAACTACTCCGGCGCCTTCGACGTGATCGGCGTGCCCAACCAGACCGAGGTCGACGCGTTCCACCCGCTGAACCTGTACTTCAGCTACCGCTTCGACGGCCCGAGCATGCTGGAGAACACCGAGGTGACGTTGAACATCGACAACGTGTTCGACATCAACGCGCCGTTCTACAATGGCCAGCCGCCGAACGGCGGGGCCTGGGGTTACGCCAACGGGTCCACCGTCGGCCGTTACTTCAACGTCGGCCTGCGCAAGCGCTTCTAAGGCCCTGACGGTCTGGGGCTCGGGGGGGGCCCGGGGGTTCACCCCCCCGCCCCCCCCCCCGGTTTTGAA
>JAEYTM010000058.1 GCA_023434015.1 Pseudomonadota bacterium
AAGGTGCTGATGGTCGGCGACGGCCTCAACGACGCCGCGGCCCTCGCGCGCGCCCACGCCGCCATGGCCCCCGGCTCGGCGCTCGACGCCAGCCAGAACGCCGCCGACCTGGTGTTCTCCGGCGACGACCTGTCGGCGGTGGTCGAGGCGTTCGACATGGCCCGCGCCGCCCGCCGCCGGGCGCTGGAGAACTTCGGCTTCGCCGCCCTCTACAACCTCGTCGCGGCCCCTGCGGCGATGCTCGGTTTCGTGAACCCGTTCGTCGCCGCGCTGGCGATGTCCGGATCGTCCCTGGTCGTCACCCTCAACGCCCTTCGTCTGAGGACCCGCTCATGAGCATCCTGATGTTCCTGGCGCCGATGTCCGTCTTTCTCGGCCTGATGGCCGTCGGCGCCTTCTGGTGGACCCTGACCCACGGCCAGTACGAGGATCCGGCCGGCGACGCCGCCCGGATCCTGCTGCAGCCGGACGAGGACGCGCCGCTCTGATTTGATCTGCGTCACGGCGCAGCGCGCGGCCGGCCGGCATGGCGTTCCCATGACCTCGCTCGCCGCCTTCGCCCCGCCCGCGCCAGCCCATCCCGGCGTAGACCAGTTGATCGCCCGCTACGACGGCCGCGCCCCGCGCTACACCAGCTATCCGACCGCCGTTCAGTTCACCCCCGAGGTGAATGCGGCGACCTACCGGACCTGGCTCGCCGACCTCCCCCTCGCCGACCCGGTCTCGCTCTATCTGCACATACCCTTCTGCGCCCGACTCTGCTGGTACTGCGGCTGCAACACCCGGGCGGTGAACGGGCGCAAGCCGATCGGGGGTTATGTGCAACTGCTGCTGGCCGAACTCGGCCTCCTGGAAGACGCCCTGCCCGGCCGCCTCGACGCCAGCGCCGTCCACCTGGGGGGCGGCACGCCGAACATGCTCAACGTCGATGAGCTGGCGGCCATATTCCAGGACCTGCGGCGCGCGTTCCGCCTGACGCCGGACGCCGAGATCGCCGCCGAACTGGACCCCGCCGTGCTCACCCGCGACTGGGTGCAGGCGGCGGCGCGCCACGGCCTCAACCGGGCCAGCCTGGGCGTCCAGAACCTCGACCGCCGGGTCCAGCAGGCGGTCAACCGGCACGACACCTTCGAGCAGATCGCCGCCGGCGTCGGCTGGCTGCGCGAGGCCGGGGTCCGCTCCATCAACCTCGACCTGATGTACGGACTGCCGCATCAGACCGTGGACAACACCGTCTCCACCCTGGAGGCGATCCTGTCGCTGCGGCCGGAACGCATCGCCCTGTTCGGCTACGCCCATGTGCCGTGGATGAAGATCCATCAGAAGCTCATCCCTCAGGCCGCCCTGCCCGGCGCCGCCGAACGGCTCGACCAGGGCGAGACGGCGGCTGAGCGGCTGGAGCGCGAGGGCTATGTGCGCATCGGTCTCGACCACTTCGCCGCCCCCCACGACGGCCTGGCGATCGCCGCCCGCGAGCGGGCCCTGCACCGCAACTTCCAGGGGTACACCACCGACGCGGCGGGGACCCTGCTCGGCCTCGGGGCCTCGGCCATCGGCTCCCTGGCGCAGGGCCATGTGCAGAACCACCCCGACGAGGTCGCCTGGCGCGCGGCGGTGGGCGCTGGGGACCTGCCCGTGGCGCGCGGCGTCGCCGTGACCGACGAGGACCGGTTCCGTCGCGAGATCATCGAGCGGCTGATGTGCGACCTGGAGGTGGACCTTGCGGCGGTCTGCGCCCGCCACGGCCGCGACCTGTCCGCGCTCGGCGCGGAACTGGCCCGGCTTGAGGACTTCCGCCGCGACGGCCTGGTGCGCCGCCAAGGCGCCTCGCTGCAGGTCACCCAGGCCGGCCGTGTCCTGGTTCGGTCGGTGTGCGCGGTGTTCGACGCCTATCTTCCCCAGGTCGCCCATCGCCACGCGGCGGCGCTGTAAGCCGGCCGGTCACCTACGTAGCGCTACTTAGGGGACTCTCCCGAATGTCACCGGGACGGAGGCCGCGCGAGCATGGGTCATTGGCTCAAGGACCTTCCCATGACCCTCGCCTACACCCCCACCGCCCGGACCCCGTCCACCCTCGCCGACATCATGGAACGGCTCGGCGTGCGGATGACCTACGCCAAGGGCGAGGAGATCTTCGGCCAGGACGAGGACGCCGACCTGATCCACTGCGTGGTGAAGGGCGCGGTCCGCACCACCCGCCTGCTCAGCGACGGACGTCGCCAGGTGGGCGACTTCTATTACCCGGGCGACCTGATCGGCCTGGAGACCGGCCCCCTCCACCGCTTCTCCGCCGAAGCCCTGAGCAACAGCGTCATCCTGGTGGTGAAGCGCTCGGCCCTGCGCGCCTTCAGCGGCGACGGCGCCCTCGACCGCGCCATCTGGGAAGCCACTCGCCGCGAGCTTGAGCGCACCCAGGAGCACCTGCTCGTCCTCGGCCGCAAGACCGCCTGCGAAAAGGTCGCGAGCTTCCTGATGGACCTGGCGCAGCGCTTCGAGACCGAGGAGGTGCCCCTGCCGATGGGCCGCCAGGACATGGCCGACTACCTCGGCCTCACCATCGAGACCGTCTCACGCATGGTCACCCAGCTCCAGGGCGCCTCGATCGTCGAATTCGCCGGCACGCGCCAGTTCCGCGTCACCCGCTGGCAGGCCCTCGAGCAGTTGGCGGCATGAACACCTCGCCCCCAGGCTCGCCGGACCGTGTCCGGCACCTCGCCGCCGCGATCCGCAGCGTCGTGCTGCATGTCGAGCCGGGGGCGGACTGCGCGCCGCGCCTTGAGGTCGCCGCCGCCCTCGCCCGTCGCCTCGACGCCACCCTGATCGGGGTCGGCGCGGAGATGATCCCGTCGCTCGGCGTTCCCGACCCGCTCGGCATGCTGGAGGCCCAGTGGCTGGTCGAGATGCGGCGGCAGCTCCGCGAGAATCTCGACGCGGCCAAGACCGCCTTCACCGACCGGACGGCCGGTCTGGCCTCGCGCTGGCTCGGCCTGGAGGGCCTGCCGATCCCGACCCTCGCCCGGATCGCCCGCGGCGCCGACCTGATCGTCGCCGGCGGCGTCCCGATGGGCGAGCGGGACGTCTACACCTCGGTGGACACGGCCCAGCTCGTGCTGCTGAGCGGCCGGCCGGTCCTGGTCGCCCCGCCGACCGCCGGCCCGCTCCGCGGCGACGCGGTGGTCGTCGCCTGGAAGGACACCCGCGAGGCGCGCCGCGCCCTGGCCGACGCCCTGCCGTTCCTGAAGGCCGCCGACGCCGTGGTGGTGCTGGAGGTCTGCGAGCGGACCGCCGACGTGACCGCCGCCGAGGCGCGGACCTTCGCCGTCGTCGAGCACCTCAACCGACATGGCGTCGAAGCCATGGACCGCGTCACCGTCGCCCCGCCCGAACGCGTCAGCGCCGAGATCAACGCCGCCGCCCGCCAGATCGGCGCCGACCTGGTGGTGATGGGGGCCTACGGCCACAGCCGGATCGGCGAATGGATATTCGGCGGCGTCACCCGCGACCAGCTCCGCAAGCCGGAGCAGTTCCTGCTGCTCAGCCACTGATCCGTTGAACGTCGACGGTCAGTCCGTCGCCATGTCGTAGACGCGCCAGCGGCCGAGCACCCCGACGCGATCGTAGAGCGCGCGGGCGCGGTAATTGTCTTCCGCGGTCAGCCAGCGGATCGTCGACCAGCCACGACGCGTCCCCTCCGCCTTCACGGCCGCGAGGAGTCGCCGGGCGGCGGCGCTTCCCCGCGCGCCGGGATCGACGAACAGGTCGTCGAGGAATCCCGCGACGGTCGCCGACAGCGGCCGGGTGAACGGACGGAAATGCGCCAGGCCGACCAGTCGGCCGTCCTGCTCGGCCACGAAGGCTTCCACCTCGCTGACGGGATCGTGGATCCACGCCCAGACACGCGCCCGCATCTCGGGCGTCTGCTCCACGCCGTAGAAGGCCGCATAGGCGGCGTAGAGCCCCGCCCAGCCGTCGTGGTCCGTGGCCGTCGCGCGGCGGATGACGATCTCACCCATGTTCTGGCTCCGGAAAGCGGTCAGGCAGCCTCTTGCGCGGCCACCGTCAGACCCTGCATCCAGCGGCGGAAGCGGACCACCGCTGGGGCGTTCCAGCGATCCTTGCGCGTGAACAGCATATAGGCGCCCAGCACTACCGGATGGCCCACTTCCAGCGGGGTCAGCCGGCCGCTGGCGATGTCGTCGCCCAGCAGGAAGCTGTTGGCCAGGGCCACGCCCTCGCCGCGCCGCGCCGCGTCCAGGGTCAGGTGGGCGTGCCACAGCCGGGGCCCGGGAAGCCGCGCCGCCGGCTCGACCTGGTTGGCCGCGAACCA
>JAEYTM010000077.1 GCA_023434015.1 Pseudomonadota bacterium
GCCCTGGGCCATGCCGCCTCCGCCGCCGGAGGGACCGCCGCCCGGACCGCCGCCCACCGGCTCGCCGGCCTGCAGCCGTTTCAGCGCCTCTTCCGGACCCGGCAGGTCGGCGGCGTAGGCCATGCGGATCAGCGCCATGTCGACCGCCGCGGCGGCGTCCGGCGCGCGTCGGACCTCCTCATAGGCCTTGAGGATCAGCTGCCACATCCGCGACAGCACCCCGGCCGAGACCGCCGCCCCTATCGCCGCCAGCCGCAGCGCCTGCTCCTTGGGCATGACCAGCGCCTGCGGCCCGATCGCCTTGGCGACGCTCGCCCCATGGCAGTGGTCCAGCAGGTCCAGCATCACCTGGTCCGGGTTCGCCCCGTAGCCGTAGAGCTGGCGGAAGGACTCGATGGCCGGCCCCGGCTCGCCGCGCATCACCTGTTCGAACAGGGCGATGGTCTGCGCCCGGTCGGCCAGGCCCAGCATGTCGCGGATCGTCGCCGAACTGACCGTCTGGCCGGGCTCGGCCTGGACGATGGCCTGGTCGAGCATCGACTGGCCGTCGCGCACGCTGCCCTCGGCGGCGCGGGCGATCAGCATCAGCCCCTCGGTCTCGACCCGCGCGCCCTCGGTCTCGCAGATCATCTCCAGGTTCTTGACCAGCACCTCCGGCTCCACGCGGCGCAGGTCGAACCGCTGGGTGCGCGACAGGATGGTCACCGGCACCTTGCGGATCTCGGTGGTGGCGAAGATGAACTTGGCGTGCGGCGGCGGCTCCTCCAGCGTCTTCAGGAGCGCGTTGAACGCCCCCGTCGACAGCATGTGGACCTCGTCGATGATGTAGACCTTGTAGCGCGCCTCGACCGGCGCATAGCGCACCCCGTCGAGCAGTTCGCGCATGTCGGCCACGCCGGTCCGCGAGGCGGCGTCCAGCTCCAGCACGTCCATGTGCCGGCCCTCGATGATCGCCTTGCAGTGGCGGCCCTCGACGGCGAGGTCCAGCGACGGCTCGCGGACGGTGTCGGTCTCGTAGTTCAGCGCCCGGGCCAGCAGGCGGGCGGTGGTGGTCTTGCCCACCCCGCGCACCCCGGTCAGCATGAAGGCGTGGGCGATCCGGCCGGTGGCGAAGGCGTTCCGCAGGGTGCGGACCATGGCCTCCTGGCCGTAGAGGTCGTCGAAGGTCCGCGGCCGGTACTTGCGCGCGATGACGGTATAGGCCGCCGACCCGTCGTCGCTCACCGTCGGCGCGGGTGCTGCACCGAACATGTCGCCGGTGTCGGGGTCACGCTCGGCAGGCGCAGCGTCGCCCTCGGGAGCTGTATCCCCCCCGTCTGTGTCCCAGGGCGGCTGCCCGGATTCGTCGTCGTTTTCGCCCATGCCGCCATCTAACGGGACCCCAGGGTCCGGGCAAAGTGGAAAGCCCACCGGCGGCGGGAAAGGGTGGAGACCGAACGGCGACCCGGAGCGTGACCCGTTGTGGCTGCTGCCTTCCGGCCCTGACCAGGTTGGCGAGGCGCCCGCCCGCCGCCGATCTCCGGGCGGCTATATGCGGCTTTGGGCGGGCCGGGGCAAGGGGACTCCCGATACCGCTCGCCGCCGGTTGTTGCCGGGGTCCGGCCGGCGCTAGAAAGGCGCGGCCCCTTTCCGCTCCCCATCGAGGCTGCTCCCCATGACCGTCAAAGCCTTCGGCGCCTACGCCGCCGACAAGCCGCTGGAAGCCATCGACATCGAGCGCCGCGCGCCCGGTCCGCACGATGTCCAGATCGAGATCGCCTACTGCGGCGTCTGCCATTCGGACCTGCACACGGTGCGCTCCGAATGGGCCGGCACCCTCTTCCCCTGCGTGCCCGGCCACGAGATCGTCGGCCACGTCTCCGCCGTCGGCGCCCATGTGACGAAGTTCAAGGTCGGCGACACCGTCGGCGTCGGCTGCATGGTCGACAGCTGCCAGACCTGCCGCTCCTGCGGCGAGGGCCTGGAGCAATACTGCGAGGTCGGCTTCGTCGGCGCCTACAACGGCCCGACCGCCGACGCGCCCGGCCACACGCTCGGCGGCTACGCCCAGCGGATCGTGGTCAGCGACCGGTTCGTCCTGGCGATCAGGCATCCGGCCGAGCAGCTCGCCGCCGTCGCCCCGCTGCTCTGCGCCGGCATCACCACCTGGTCGCCGCTGCGCCACTGGAAGGCCGGGCCGGGCAAGAAGGTGGGGATCGTCGGCATCGGCGGCCTCGGCCACATGGGGGTGAAGCTGGCCCATGCGCTGGGCGCCCACACCGTCGCCTTCACCACCTCGGAGTCCAAGCGCCAGGACGCCCTCGACCTCGGCGCCGACGAGGTGGTGGTCTCCCGCGACGCCGAGGCCATGGCGGCCCATGCGGGGAGCTTCGACTTCATCCTCAACACCGTCGCCGCCAGCCATGACCTCGACGCCTACAGCGCCCTGCTGAAGCGCGACGGAGCGCTCTGCCTGGTCGGCATCCCCGAGCACCCGCACCCCTCGCCCAACGTCGGGACACTGATCTTCGGCCGCAAGGCGATCGCCGGCTCGCTGATCGGCGGCGTCGCCGAAACCCAGGAGATGCTCGATTTCTGCGCCGAGCACGGCATCGTCTCGGACATCGAGCTGATCCGCATCCAGGAGATCGACGCCGCCTACGCGCGCATGCTCCGCAGCGACGTGAAGTACCGGTTCGTCATCGACAGCGCGTCCCTGGCCGGCTGACACGGGCGCTCCGCTCGGGGAAGCGTTCTGCCGCCTCAGCGCGGATAGGGCCTATGCAGCCCGACCTCGCGGTTCAGCTCCACGCCGAACCCCGGCGCGTCGCCGAGCTTCAGCTTGCCGTTCACCGGCACAGGCTCGCCGATCAGCTGCGGGTGGAACATCGGGACCACCTCGTCGGCCTTGGGAGCCATCATCAGGAACTCGGCCACCGGGCTGTTATGGCGCGTGGCCACGAAGTGGTAGCTGTAGACGCTCGACCCGTGCGGGATGGTCATCACCCCGCGCGCGTCGGCCAGGTTGGAGATCTTCACCAGCTCGGTCAGGCCGCCGCACCAACCGACGTCCGGCTGGATGATGTCGCAGCACTCCATCTCCAGCAGCATGCGGAAGCCCCAGCGGGTCGCCTCGTGCTCGCCGGTGGTCACCAGCATGCCGGGCGGCGCGGCCCTCTTCAGGTCGCGGTAGCCCCAGTAGTCGTCGGGGCTCAGCGCCTCCTCGATCCACTTCAGGCCGAACTCATGCGCCCGGTGCGCCAGCCGGGTGGCGTAGTTGAGGTCCAGCGACATCCAGCAGTCGAACATCAGCCAGAAGTCGTCGCCGACCGCCGCGCGCATGGCCTCCAGCTCGGCGAGGTTGGCGGCCATTCCCGCCTCCCCCTCGGCCGGTCCGTGGTGCAGCGGCATCTTGCCGCCGACGAAGCCCATCTGCTTGGCGAGGTCCGGCCGCGCCCCGGTGGCGTAGAAGGTCAGCTCGTCGCGCACCTTGCCGCCCAGCAGCTGATGCACCGGCTCGCCGCGCAGCCGCCCCAGCAGGTCCCAAAGCGCCAGGTCGACGCCCGAGATGGCGTTCACCACCAGCCCCTTGCGGCCGTAGTACTGGGTCGAGAAATACATTTGGTCCCAGATCTTCTCGACCTCGCGCGGGTCGCGGCCCTCCAGGAACCGCGCCAGGTGCTTCTCGACGATATAGGCCGCCGGCTCGCCGCCGGTGGTCACCGCGAAGCCGACCGTCCCGTCGCTGGCCTCGATCTCCACCACCAGGGTGCCGAGCACATTGATGCCGAAGCTCTGGCGGCTCTGGCGGTACTCCGGATAGCGGCTCATCGGGGTGGCGATGTGGTCGTCGATCCAGTGCCCCTCGCCCTGGTCGTGATAGTCCGCCCCGCCGCCGCGCACGACGAAGGCGCGCACCGCGCGGATGGTGGGGAACATGGGCGCCTCCGGATTTTCTTGTTCCGCGACGGGTATCAGATGCTCCCCATCAGGGGGAGCTGTCGCGGAGCGACTGAGGGGGTTCCAGCTCAAACGCCGGGGGCTCCAACCCCCTCCGGCCTCCGGCCTCCGGCTACCTCCCCCTGGGGGGAGGATCTGGGGCCTACATCTCCGGCGGCGGCGGGGCGACGACGCCGCCCGGCGGCACCTGGCGGCCGGCGGCCCAGACCAGGCCGTTCAGCAGGAACCGCCGCAGCGGCGCGTGCAGGTGCATGTTGTCGTGGAAGTCGAGCCCGCCGTAGACGAAGCCCCGGCCGCCGTCCGGCCGCGCGTGGGCGAAGGAGATGGTCTGCGGCCCCTTGTCGTTGTTGGTCGGCGTACCCAGCAGCAGCTCCGTGCGGCGCGGGTTGTAGGGCAGGAAGTAGCGCGAATACATTTCCTCGCGCATGCTCCAGGTGTCCACGCCGCGCAGGATCTGATGCTGCGGAGCCATCACGCTGGTCGTCCAGGTGTCGACCGGATTGTGCGAGGTGTAGGGGATCCAGGTCCCGCCCAACCACTCCTCGAACAGCCGCCGGCCGGCCCAGTTGTCGACCCACATGGTGTAGTGGAAGACCGCCATGCCGATCTTCTCGTCCTTCACCATCTTCTCCAGGGCGGCGAGATAGGCAGTGGTCTCGGCGTCATAGACCCGGCCGTTGGTCTGGGCGGCCTGCTGGAAGAAGATCTGTGTCTCGTTGGGCAGCCAGTCGCCGCTGGCGTGCATGACGATCAGGTCGGCGTCCTTCAGCCGCGACAGGTCGCGCGGCGCCGGCGCCATCAGCACCTCGGTGACGATGTTGAGGTGCTTGAGGTTCTCGGCCTGCTCGAGCTGCCAGGCCAGTTCCCTGAGGTCCTTCTCGTATTCGTGGCGCCCGGGGGCCCCGTGGTCCTTGGGCCCGGCGATGAACACGATCTTGGTCCGCGCCGCCGGCTCCAGGGGCTCTGGGCCCCGCCGCGGCTGCGCCTCGGCGCCCCCTGTGAAGGCGAAGGCCGCCAGCATCAGCCCGGCCACCGCCGTCGCCATGCGCACCTGCAAGGACCGGATCATCGTCTCTCCCCGAATACGCCTTCCGGATCTCTGGCGGACCCGGTTTGCCTGGTAGCGCTACACTAGGGGGCGCCCGGGCGCGGGCGCAAGACTGCATGCAAGATGGGCCCCGCGCCCGGCGCGGAGCCCGCCTCTCGCGACCGCGCGATCGCTCAGCTGGTCATCACCGTCGGCCGCACGATCACCTCGCTCACGTCGATGTCGTCCGGCTGTTCGATGGCGAAGCGCACCGCCCGGGCGATGGCCTCCGCCGGGATCGCCGCCTGCCGGTAGCCCTCGATGAAGGCCGCGGTCTCGGCGTGGGTGATGGTGTGGGCCAGCTCGGAGGTCGTCACCCCCGGCGAGACCACCGTCACCCGCACCTTGTCGGTCTCCTGGCGCAGGGTCTCGGAGATCATCCGCACGGCATATTTGGTGGCGCAGTAGACGGCCGCCGTCGGGATGGCCTGATGCGCCGCCGTCGAGGCGATGTTGACGATCTGGCCGCGCCCCTGGGCCTCCATCAGCGGCAGGGTCGCGGCGATGCCGTGCAGGACGCCGCGGATGTTCACGTCGATCATCTGGTCCCACTCGTCGACCTTCAGCGCCGCCATCGGCGACAGGGGCATGACGCCGGCGTTGTTGACGATGACATCGACCCGGCCGAACCGCGCCACGGCGGCGTCGACGAAGGCCTGCACGTCCTGGCGCGAGGTGACGTCGAGCGCCCGGGCCATGGCGGTTCCACCGGCCGCCTCGATCTCGGCCTGCAGCTTCTGCAGCCGCTCGACCCGCCGGGCCCCGATCACCACCTGCGCGCCCGCGGCGGCCAGCTCGCGGGCCGTGGCCTCGCCGATGCCGCTGCTGGCGCCGGTCACCAGGACCACCTTGTTCGCGATCGCGTTCCTGTTGTCGAATTCAGTCATGGCCGTCTCCTTGTTGGCGAGGCTCAGGATGCGCGGGGCGACGGATCGGGCGTTAGACAGCTCCTCCGGAATTCTTGCCTGATCCTCCAGAACGGCGATCTTCCGCTTGTCGTGTCAGGAGGGCCGTGGGAGCAGGGAGCATGGAAGCCCTCGCCGCGACGATCGCCCGCCACGCGCCGCGGGACGGGATGCACGACATGCCCATTCCTGGCCTGGCGCTGATCCGCTCCGCCGTCCCGACCGACCAGGTGCCGAGCCTCTACCAGCCCGCCGTCTGCATTATCGCGCAGGGCGCCAAGGTGGTGATGCTGGGCGAGGAGACGTTCCGCTACGACCGCGACAGCCACCTGGTCGTCTCCGTCGACCTGCCGCTGACCGGCCAGGTGATCGCGGCCACGCCGGAGGCGCCCTATCTCTGCGTGCGGGTCGATCTCGACCCGGGCCTGATCAACGAACTGATGCTGGAGCAGCCGCCCGCCGCCGGGGTCCGGCTCGGTCGCGGCCTGCACGTCAGCCGCAACACGCCCGAGCTGTCGGACGCCGTCGCCCGCCTGCTGGCCCTGCTCGACCGGCCCGCCGAGGCCCCCTTCCTCGCCCCGCTGATCCGCCGGGAGATCCACTACCGCCTGCTGACCGGCGACCAGGCCGGCGTGGTGCGCCAGATCGGCGCTCCCGACAGCCGCCTGTCCCAGGTGAACCGCGCGATCGCCTGGATCCGCGCCAACTTCGACCGGCCGTTCAGCATCGAGAGCGTGGCCGGCGAGGCCGGCATGAGCGCCTCGACCCTGCATCAGCACTTCAAGGCGGTCACCGCCATGAGCCCGTTGCAGTACCAGAAGCAGATCCGCCTGCAGGAGGCCCGCCGGCTCATGCTCGGCGAAGCCGCCGACGCCCAGGCGGCCGGCTTCCAGGTCGGCTACGAAAGCCCGTCGCAGTTCTCGCGCGAGTACGCCCGCCTGTTCGGTGCGCCGCCGGCCCGTGACGCGGCGCGGCTGCGCGCCGGCGGACTGGCGCCGCTCGGGGTCTAAAGGCCACTACCCCCGATCCGGAAACACACTACCGCCCAACGCCGGGCTTTCGTTCCGCTTCGGACACGCTCATCTAGCGAAGTCCCATTTTCCACCGGAGTTCCGAACCCATGCACAAGTTCAGCCTGCTGGCCGCCGTCGGCCTCAGCCTGCTGGCCGCGCCGCTCTCGGCCCAGCCCGCCGCCCAATCCCCCACCGCCAGCGCCGCCGCCGTCCAGGCGATCACCGCCGGGGCCTACCGCATCGACCCCGACCACACCCAGGTGCTCTGGTCGGTGGACCACATGGGCTTCTCGCGCCTGTCCGGCATGGTCGGGGAGATGAGCGGCACGCTGCAGCTCGACCCGGCGCGGCTGCAATCGGCCTCGCTCGACGTGCAGATCCCCCTGTCCGGCCTGCGGGTCACCTCGGCCGGCTTCGCCCAGCATCTGCAGACGCCGGATCTGTTCGACACCGCCAAATTCCCGTCGGCGCGCTTCGTCTCGCGCAAGGTCGAGGTCCGCGGCCAGGCCGCGACCATCACCGGCGACCTGACCCTGCATGGCGTCACCCGCCCCGTGGCGCTCGAGGCCCGCTTCTACGGCGCCGGCGCCAATCCGATGAATCAGGCCGAGACGGTCGGCTTCTCGGCCACCGGCCAGCTCAAGCGCAGCGAGTTCAACCTCGGCTATGCGGTCCCCGCCGTCTCCGACGTGGTCCAGCTCGAGATCAACGCCGCCTTCGAGAAGATCAAGCCCTAGGCCCGACCCGCCGTCGCCCCGGAGATCGGGGCGGCGGCTGCCGGTCCGTCAGCCCGCCGGCGTCAGCTTCATAAGCTTGCCCGCGGCGCCGCGGGCGCCGGCCTGCAGCCGCCCCGA
>JAEYTM010000119.1 GCA_023434015.1 Pseudomonadota bacterium
CCGCTAGACCGGGCGGAGGCCCATCATGACCGCGAATCCCAAGGACGGCTCCGGCGTCGCGAGCGGCGACCGCCGCGCCGAGCTTCACTACCAGCCCGATCCCGACCAACTGGTGAAAATCCGCGCCACCTTCAAGCCGGACGATCCCCTGCCGCCGCAGGAGCACTCGGCCGCCAGCGAAGCGGGCGCCGGGGGCGCCGGCCCGCCGATCCAGGACGTGGCGGTCGCCGCGGACGGCCCGTCCGTGTGGGACGCCCGGCCATCGGACGCTGACGACGACCGGGATGCCACCGGCGACGACGACTCCCGTATCGGTCCGCGAGCCGCCTTCTAGGGACGGCCGGCGTTCAGGAGTCGCAGGGCGCGGTCTCGCCGCTCATCAGGTCGACGCGGAAGCACTGGCGCTCGCCGCTCTCGCAGTCCTCGATGAACAGCCGGACCTCATCGTCGGCGTCCGCCGCCGGATGGAAGTGTTCGATGAAGTGCAGGGCGGCGTCCTGGAAGCTGACGCCATCGACCGCGTGGCTGCGCGAGGGCGCCTCGTCGGCGCTGTGGACCGAAAAGCGGCGGGGCGCAGGGTCGGCATCGATGGCGGTCATCGGCGGCTCCTTCTGTCTCTGCCGCTCAGAACGCCCGACCGGCGAAAAGGATTCAGCGCCCGCGAGGTTGACGCCGCTTCATCCACAGGAGCTTGATCGTCGCCCCAGCAGAACGAGGATATGGCGATGATCCGCCAGGCGCAGGCAGTTTGGCGCGGCACCGGCCGCGACGGCGAGGGCGACCTCACCACCGATTCCGGCATCCTCTCGCAGACCCCCTATTCCTTCCGCACGCGCTTCGAACAGCAGCCGGGCACAAACCCCGAGGAACTGATCGCGGCGGCCCACGCCGGCTGCTTCACCATGGCCCTGGCCTTCCAGTTGCAGACGGCCGGCTTCACCCCGACCGAACTCAGCACCGAGGCGGCGATCTCGCTGGAGCAGGATGGCGCCGGTTTCAAGATCACCCGTTCGGCCCTGACGCTGCGGGCGCAGGTGCCGGGGATCGACCAGGCGAAGTTCGACGAGCTCGCCGGCGTGGCGGAAAAGAACTGCCCGGTGTCGCGGGTGCTGAACGCCGAGATCACTCTCGACGCAACCCTGTCCTAGAGGGCGACGGCGCCGGGCGCATAGACCCGCGGGCGCAACGGCTTCACGCGCACGGTCAGGCCCGGCGTGATGCCGGCGGGCATGGTCGGGCCATGGGTCTCCAGTTCGAAGACCTGGCCTTCGATGACGCTCTCGATACGCACGTCAGGGCCGCGCTGAGCCACCGCGCGGATCTGGGCCGCGAGGCCCTGCCCGTCGGCGGAAAAGGCCACTTCGTCGGGGCGGAAGAACACTTCGACCGGTCCCTCCGGCGCGCCCTTGGGCGCCTTGGTGGCCCAGTCGGCGACGGTGAGGCGCCCGGCCTCGACCATGCCCGGCAGGCGGCAGGCGGCGCCCAGGAAGTCGTAGACGAACGGGGTCGCGGGATTCTCGTAGACCTCGTTCGGGGCGCCGAGCTGGATCAGCTCGCCGTCCTTGAGGATCGCCACGCGGTCGGCGAGGTCGAGGGCCTCCTCCTGGTCGTGGGTGACGAAGACGGTGGTCACCCCGGCGCGGTCGTGGACCTCGCGCAGCCAGCGGCGCAGCTCGCGGCGGACCTGGGCGTCCAGGGCGCCGAACGGCTCGTCGAGCAGCAGCATCCGCGGCTCGATGGCCAGGGCCCGGGCCAGGGCCACCCGCTGCCGCTGGCCGCCGGAAAGCTGGCTGGGGAAGCGTTTCTCCAGGCCTTCGAGCTGGACGAGGCTCAACAGGTCGGCGACCCGCGCGGCGACCTCATCCTTGCCCGGCCGTTCGGCGCGGGGACGCACCGTCAGGCCGAAGGCGATGTTCTGGGCGACGGTCATGTGGCGGAACAGGGCGTAATGCTGGAACACCATGCCGACGCGACGGCGGCGCACCGGAAGGGCCAGGAAGTCCTCGCCGTCAAAGCGCACCTCGCCGGCGTCCGGCTGCTCGAGCCCGGCCAGCACGCGCAGCAGGGTGGTCTTGCCCGAGCCCGACGGGCCGAGCAGCGCCAGGAACTCCTTGTCGCGCGCCTGCAGCGAGACATCCTTCAGCGCCGGGAACCGCCCGTATGACTTGGATATCCCGCTGATCTCGAGCGAAAGGTCCGGCCTAGTGCCTACGGGCTGCTGCAAGTTCACCGGAGTATCGCCATTCGAGAGCGGTCTTGAGGACCAGGGTGACGAGCCCGAGGGACGCCAGGAGGGAGGCCGCCGCAAAGGCGCCGACGAAGTCGTAGTCATTGTAGAGCACCTCGACGTGCAGCGGGAGGGTGGTGGTCAGGCCCCGGATGTGGCCCGAGACCACCGAGACCGCGCCAAACTCGCCCATCGCGCGCGCATTGCAGAGCAGGACCCCGTACAGCAGCGCCCATTTGATGTTGGGCAGGGTGATCCGCCAGAAGGTGGTGAAGCCGCCGGCCCCGAGCGTGAGGGCGGCGGTCTCCTCGTCCGAACCCTGGTCCTGCATCAGCGGGATCAGCTCGCGGGCGACGAACGGCAGGGTGACCAGCACGGTCGCCAGCACCAGGCCGCTGGTGGCGAAGATGATCTTGATGTTGTTGTCCATCAGCCAGGCGCCGAACCAGCCCTGGGCGCCGAACAGCAGCACCCAGACCAGGCCGGAGACCACCGGCGAGACCGAGAACGGCAGGTCGATGAGGGTCAGCAGCAGGCTCTTGCCGCGGAACTCGAACTTGGTGACCGTCCAGGCGGCGGCCACGCCGAACACCGCGTTCAGCGGCACGGCGATGGCGGCGACCAGCAGGGTCAGCTTGATCGCGGCGATGGCGTCCGGCTCGCGGACCGCGGCCAGGTAGCCGCTGACGCCACGGGCGAAGGCGTCGTGGAACACCACGATCAGCGGCAGCAGCACCAGCACGGCCATGACCGCGACGCTGGCCAGCACCAGCAGCGGGGCGATGCCCGGCAGGCGGACGACGGGACGGGCGAGCCTCATCCACGCCACCGCCGGGCGAGGAAGACCTGCACGCCATTGATGACGATCAGGCTGCCGAAGGAGATGGCCAGCATCGCCAGGCCGACCGCGGCGGCGCCGGCATAGTCGTACTGTTCCAGCTTGATGACGATCAGCAGGGGCGCGATCTCGGTCTTGAACGGCATGTTGCCGGCGATGAACACCACCGAGCCGTACTCTCCGACCGCCCGGGCGAAGGCGAGGCTGACGCCGCTGATCATGGCCGGCAGGACCGCCGGCAGAACCACATGCACCAGACGCTGGAAGTCGTTGGCCCCGAGGGTCTGGGCCGCCTCCTCCACCTCGCGGTCGAGATCCTGCATCACCGGCTGGATCGCCCGGACGACGAACGGCAGGCCGATGAACACCAGGGCGATGAAGATGCCGGTCTGGGAATAGGCGGTGCGGATCCCGAGGTCGGCCAGGAAGCCGCCCAGGGTCCCGGTCGGCGCATAGATGGCGGTCAGGGCGATGCCGGCCACGGCCGTCGGCAGGGCGAAGGGCAGGTCGACCAGGGCGTCGAGCAGCCGGCGGCCGGGGAATTCGTAGCGGGTCAGGGTCCAGGCCAGCAGCAGGCCGAGCGGCGCATTGACCAGGGCGGCGTAGGCCGAGAGCGTGAAGCTGAGCTTCAGGGCCGCCGCGACGCGCGGCTCGGTCAGGGCGGCCCAGACGCCGTCGAAGCCGAGCTCCCACGGGCGCAGCGCCAGGGCGGCCATCGGCAGGATGACGATGGCGCCCAGATAGGCGAGCGTGATTCCGAGGGCCAGCGGGAAGCCGGGGAGGACCGAGCGTTCGACGAGCCGAGTCAGCCGGAAGCGTCCGAGGACCTTGTGCGGTCCGCGGCCCGGCTCGAAGACGCTGGGGATCGAGAGGGGTTCGGTCACGCGGCGGGCTGGTAGATCTTGTCGAAGACGCCGCCGTCGGCGAAGTGCCGGGCCTGGGCCGCCTTCCACCCGCCGAAGTCCGCGTCGACGGTCACCAGCGGCAGCTCCCGGAAATCGGCGGCGTACTTGGCCAGGGCCTGTGCGTCGCGCGGCCGGAAGTGGTGCTTGCCGATGATGTCCTGGGCGGCCGGCGTGTAGAGGAACTCCAGATAGGCCTGGGCCAGGTCGCGGGTGCCATGCTTGTCGACATTGACGTCGAGCAGCGCCACCGGCGGTTCGGCCAGGATCGAGATCGACGGATAGATGACGTCGAAGTTCGGCCCGAACTCGGCGATGGTCAGGCGGGCCTCGTTCTCCCAGGACAGCAGGACGTCGCCGATGCCGCGTTGGGCGAAGGTGGTGCTCGATCCCCGCGCGCCGGCGTCCAGCACCGGCACGTTGCGGAACAGCTGCTGGACGTAGGTCTCGGCGGCCGCCTCGCCGCCGGTCTTCTGGCCGTAGGCCCAGGCCGCCAGATAACTCCACC
The DNA here is from genome assembly GCA_023434015.1 of Pseudomonadota bacterium. Lineage (GTDB taxonomy): Bacteria > Pseudomonadota > Alphaproteobacteria > Caulobacterales > Caulobacteraceae > Phenylobacterium. The sequence continues at coordinate 4,476 of JAEYTM010000119.1, forward strand.
GCGCCCCGCCGGAGGTCTTCGGATTGGGGGTGATGACGCCGACGCCGGGCTTCACCAGGTCGCCCCAGTCGCGGATGCCCTTCGGATTGCCCTTCCGCACCAGGAAGACGATCGTCGAGGTGTAGGGCGTCGAGTTGTTCGGCAGGCGGCTCTGCCAGGTTTCCGGCAGCAGCTTGGCGCGGGCGGCGATCTCGTCGATGTCCCCGCCCAGGGCCAGGGTGACCACATCCGCCTCCAGGCCGTCGATGACCGAGCGGGTCTGCTTGCCGGAGCCGCCATGGCTCTGGTTGATCGTCGGCGCGGGATTGCCCTTGCCCTGCCAGTCGGCGGCGAAGGCCCTGTTGATGTCTGCGTAGAGCTCGCGGGTCGGGTCGTAGCTGACGTTGAGCAGGGTCGAGCCCCCTGCCCCGCCGCCGCCGCAGGCGGAAAGCAGCGGCGTGGCGGCCAGGCCGGCGACGAGCGAGCGGCGGTTCAGCATCGGGCGGGCGGTCATGTCGTGGTCCCCTGGACTGGGCTCAGAAGGCGTACTGGGTGCGCAGCGACCAGATGTTCAGCTCCTGGCCGATCTGGGCGCCAGCGGGCGGAGTCAGGGCGCCGGCCCCGAAAACGGTCCCGCCGGGCGAGAGCCGGTCCACCTCGACGCGCTGGTAGTCGGCGAGGAACCGGACGTTGTTGTTCGGGTACCAGTTCAGCCCGAGGCTGAGGATCTGCTGGCGGCCGCCGCGGATCGCGCCCAGCACCGGCGCGGTTCCCACCGATCCCGCGCGGTAGTTGAAATCCATGTCCGACCAGCGGGCCGCCAGCTCCCAGACGCCCCAGCTGCGGCCGTCGAGGTCGAACGGGTTGACCACCCGCGGGGTGTCGAACCCGCCGTTGGCGGCGACGTAGCGGCGCGGCTCGCCGGTGATCGTCCAGGCCCCCTGGACGTACCAGCCGTCGAAGTTCGGGTCGGGCAGGGTGCTGGCCCGGCGCTGCAGGTCGAACCAGAAGTACTCCGCCTGCACCGACAGGGCGCGGTGCTGGGCGCCGAGCTCCAGGCCATAGACGGACAGGCCGGAGGAATTGATCGAGCCGGTGTCGATCAGCCGGGTCCCGTCGACGCGCAGCTCGGGCCGCTCGCGGATGCGCAGCGGCGTCGGCGCGCCGTCCGGCCCGACGTCCGGGCCGGTCGCGGCCGGGCGGACCACCACATTGACGCTGGCCCCGACGTGCAGCAGCCCTTCATCGGTCTTGAGCGGCAGATAGGAGGCGCGGCCGATCAGGCCGAGCTGGTCGTCGAAGGTGGACGTGCCCACCAGGTTGCCGGTGACGGCCGTGAACAGGCTCCAGCGCTCGCCGTTGCTCATGGCCGCGAGGCCCGCGCGACCGTCGCTGCCGGCCAGGCCGCGGACGATCTCGACCACCGCCGGCCGTTCCAGGAACAGCAGCGAACTGCTGGAGGTGGCGTCGTCGAAACTGGTCACCGCCGCGAAGGCGCCGGCCCGCAGCTTGATCGGGTCGAAGCCGGTGTAGTCCAGATAGGCGTTGATGATCCGGCCGGATTCCTCGGTGCCCGAGCCGCCGACGTCGGTGAGGATGTTGTAGACCCAGTCGCCCCACAGCCGGCCCTCGACGCCGAAGCGCACCCGTCGGAAGTTGACGCCCTCCGCCAGGTCGCGAGCGTGGTCGGCCTCGCCGGCGTCGCCGAACGAACCGCGCCGGAAGTCGCTGGACAGCGGACCGGCGCCGGCCTGGTCGTAGCGCGCCGCGTCGATCTGCACGACACCGCGCAGAGAGGCGGAGAATTCCTTGTCGGCGGTGGCCAGGGTCGGCCGGCCGTTGGCCAGGGTGGCCTGGGCGACGGTCGGCTCCGGCTTGGGCGGCGCGGCGGCCTCGGCCTGCGCCTTCACCTGGCGGATTTCCGCCTCCAGCTCGCTGTTACGCCGCTCCAGGGCCTCCAGCCGGCCCATCAGCGACAGGAACTGCTCCTGGCTGACCCCGACCGGCGGGGCCCCGGCCGTGGCCATCGGCTGCGCATGGACCGCCGCCGGCAGGACGACGGCCGGAACGCAGGCGAACGCCACCCGCCGCCAGCTGGCTTCTCCCATCGACCGTCTCCCTCGCACCACAAGCGGCCGGACCCTAGGCCGCCAATCCCCACAAGGTAAGTGGGGTTGTCCTGGCTCTAGCCTTAGAAATTCTGGCTGTTGTGGCGAGAAGAAAATACGCCCGCGATGGCGGGGCTGGCGACCGGACACC
>JAEYTM010000176.1 GCA_023434015.1 Pseudomonadota bacterium
GAGCGGGCGGCGGCGGCGGGGGCGGCGGATAGGCCGGCTGCAGCGGCGTGCGGCTGCCGGGCTGGTCGACACGGGTGCGGTAGATCTGGCCCGCGCCCGGGGTCGAGTACTTGGCCAGCGCCTTACCGGTGCGCGGATCGCAGGCGATGATCAGGCGGTTGTAGGTCGAGCCGATCCAGCAGACCCCGTCGTCGGCGATGCCGATGCCGCTGGCCGACAGGGCGCCTTCCGCCTGGAACTGGCGGATCAGCTGGCCGGTCTCGGGGCGCACGATGCTGACGGTGTTGCCGGGGCTCTGGTCGATGATCCAGAAGCCTTCCGAGGTCAGGTCCATGCCGTTCGGGTGCGGGGTCGGGGTCTTGTAGACCACCTCGACCGGGCCCGAGCTGCGGGTGCGGATCCGGGACAGGTCCGGCAGCGCCGCGGCGGCGAGCTTGGGAAAGGCCAGGGCCGGGGCGGCCAGCGCCGCCATGGTGAGAAGCTGTCTGCGTTCGATCATTGTCGTGTCCTCTGTGAACCTGTGCGGCCAGGCCGCGCGTCAGATGAAGTCGATGCGGAAAATGCTGCCGGCGGTCGGGCTATCGTTGTTGGGCCAACCAGGATGGATGCCGGCGTCGCAGCTGATGAGCTGACCGTTGTGCATGGCCAGGCCGTGCGGATCGGACGAGCCGGATTCGAATTCCACTTCTTCCAGCACCGCGCCGGTGGCGGCGTCGTATTTGATGAGGCCCGCGTTGCCCTCGGAGAAGCTGCTGCTCTGGTTGCCCTTGATCATCCAGATGGCGCCATTGTCCCAGGCGATGTCGTGGTAGCGCGGCACCCCGATCGGAATCATGAATTCCGGGGTCCACGACTTGGCGTCGACCCGCAGGATGCCCTTCATCCGCGTCGAGACGATCCAGAGCTTGCCCTCGTGATAGAGGCCGCCGTGGCAACCGCCGCCGTTGTCCGGGGCGCCGAGCGGGATCTGGCGGTGGCTGATCGTCCGCGAGTTCATGTCGGTCTGGAAGACGCCCTGCGGCGGGGCGTTGGCCATCATCCAGATGTAGCCGTCGCCGTAGGCCATGCCGCTGGTGTTGCGCGACTCGGTGACGACGGTCCGCAGGATCTTGCCGTTCCAGTCGACCAGCCAGGCGCGTTCGGCCAGGTCGGTCGGGGCCTCGACGCCGTACTGGCGGGCGAGGTCGCCGGACAGCTTCTGCTCGCCGATCCACAGGCCTTCCGGCGCGGTGGCGAGGGCGTTCGGCAGGCCCGGCGGGGACTGGAAGAGCACCGTCGTCTTGGCGTTCCGTTTCGGCACCGAGCTAGCCGCTCCGCCAGCGGCGGGCGCGGCCGCCGGCGCGGCCTTCTCCCCGCGCGGCGCGCAGGCCCCGACCAGACCAAGGCCAAGACCAGCCAGCAGAAGATCTCGCTTGAGCATCGACGTTCCCCCCTTAGAACCGGCTTCTCACGCCGAGCGAAACGACGCGCCCGATCGGATTGCCGGCATAGTTGTTGTAGCCGCTCGCCCCGTTGAAGAACGGCGGATCCTTGTCGAACAGGTTGGAGACATCGACGTACAGCTGGCTGTCGCCCAGGCGACCGCCCTCCGAGACCTGGTAGGAGACGTTGAGGTCGAAGGTGACGTTCGCCTTCACCGGGTCGCCGCCGCCGGCCGGCAGGCCTTCGGGGCTCAGCCGCACCGGGATGACGCTGGTCGAACTCCAGTTGCGGTACTTGCTCGTGTAGTTGGCGAACAGGTCCGCCGCGAACGGCCCGCGTTCCCAGCCCAGGTGGGCCCGCGCCTGAGTCTTGATCGAGGCGAAGGTCTGGTTGAAGCCGGAAGTGCCCAGCACGCTGAAGATCGGCGCGCCTTCCCCGATCTGCTGATCGAACTTGAGGAAGTGGGTGGCCGAGCCGCCGATGGTGAAGGCGCCGGCGTCGGTGTCGAACCGGTACGAGCCGTTGAGGTCGAGGCCCTGGATGTCCAGGTTGACCACGTTGCGCTGCCAGAAGTTGTAGACGAAATAGACCGTCGCCGGCAGCACGCTGCCGATCGGCACCTTGCCGACTTCCGCGGCGATCTGCTCCTGGGTGGCCCCGCCCGGATAGATGCGCAGGAGGTGGTTGAGGGCGGCCGCGTTCACGCCGATGCCGGCGTTGGGCGAGGTCACCCCGCCCTTGAACTCGGCGTTGAACAGGGTCGCCGACAGGCGCAGGCCCGGCGCGAAGGTGGGCGCGAAGTCGGCGCCGACCGACCAGCTCTTGCCGGTCTGGGGCACGAGGCCGCGGTTGCCGCTGAGGATGTTGATGCCCTGGACCGGCGAGGCGCCGATCACGCAGGTGACGGTGGCGTTGGCGCAGCCGGGCAGCTGGGTGACCTCGGGATAGCGCGCCACCGGCACGGTGATCTGGCCGCCGAAGGTGGTGTACTCCGACCCGACATAGAGGCCGTCCTTGTCGCCGAAGCTGGTCATCGGCGGAGCCACGAACGACTTCGACAGGTTGCCCCGCAGCTTGAAGCCTTCGACGATCTCCCAGTTGACGGCGAACTTGGGGTTCGTGGTCGAGCCGAACACGGCATAGGAATCGTAGCGACCGGCGACGTTCAGATCGAGGGCGCGGACGAACGGGATTTCCATGTCCGGCGCGATCACCGGCACGAAGATTTCGCCGTAGCCCGACTTCACCAGACGCTCGGTGAAGAAGTCGCGCCGCACCGAACCGCTGCTCACCGGCCCGGTGTTGTTCGGGCGGGTGACGTTGGAGGTCATCTCGTACTTGACGATCTCGGCGCCCACCGCGACGCGGACCTCGCCGGCCGGCAGGGTGAACAGCGAGCCGTCGATCGAGGCGCGGGCCTGCTGGATGGTGTTGATGTAGCGCAGGTAGGAGCGGTTATCGACCAGCCGGTCGCGCATGGCCTGCGACGTCCGGTTGGCCGAGCCGGTGTTCCACACGTCGAGGGCGTTGTCCGCGGTCAGCGGCAGGCCGAGCACGATGGTGTTGGTGCCGGGGACCGACGGCGTCGTCAGGTTGCCGCCGGAATTGGTCGTGCCGTTCAGCCCCAGGAAGGCGCAGCTGCCGCAGACCTGGCCGATCTGTTCCGACCAGCTGTCGTCCCGGCCGGCCAGGCCGAGGAAGTTGGCCCGCCAGTTGTCGTTGATCCGGTATTCGACGCCGGCGGTGACATAGCCGCCGATGGCCGACAGTTCGCTGGTCGCGCCGGGGCCGAGCAGCTCGTCCGCCTGCCAGCGGATCGTCTGGGAGGCGGCCGTCGATCCGGGCGGATTGACATAGAAGGGATTGGCCTGCGGCCCGGTGCGGAAGACCGTCGCCTGGACGGCGCCGCGCGCCACCCGCTGCATGTTCTTGCGGTCGGAGTAGACGCCGTCGAGCGAGACGGTCAGCCGGTCCCCCAGCTCCTTCTCCAGCTTCACCATGGCGTTGTAGCGCCGCTCTTCCGGCAGGTGGTCGCCGTAGGCGGTGGCGTTGCAGTTGAAGTTGGTCGCGTTGTTGGCGACGCCGCTGGTCGCGGTCGGGCTGAGGAACACCAGGGACTGGCCGCCCGGCTGCACCGTCGCCGGGTAGCAGTTGAAGTTGTTGAAGTTGGTGCCGCCGCGGGCGCGCTGGTCGGGATTGAAGAAGTCGCGCGCGTCGCCCGCCAGGCTGCTGCGATAGGAATAGCCGAAGGCGACCATCGCCGAGGCGGTTTCCCAGGTCTCGCCGGCCAGCAGGCCAAGGTTGCGGGTGTCGTAGCCGTCGCCAAAGCCGACCTGGCCGGTGGCCTCCACGCCGCTGACCCGCTTGCGGGTGATGAAGTTGATGACGCCGGCGACGGCGTCGGAGCCGTAGGTCGAGGACGCGCCGTCGGCCAGCACCTCGACGCGCTCGAGCGCGATCGGCGGAAGGATGCTCGGATCCGGCAGCGGGTGGCTGGTGCCGCCGATCGGCATGCGGTGGCCGTCGATCAGGATCAGGGTCGAGTTGCTGGCGCTTGAGCCCAGGCTGTGGATCGTCGGCGCGTAGTAGGAACTGCCCGCCATGGACCCCTGGCTGACGCCGGCGGTGTTGCTCAGCGCCGGCACGGTCTTGAGGATCTGCTGCAGGGTCTGGGCGCCGGTCTTCTCGATCTCGTCGCGGCTGACGGTCTGCAGGTCGGAGCCGACGGGCGCGACACCCCTCAGGCTGCTCCCCGTGACAACCACTTCGGTCAGGTCGATGTCCTGGGCGAACGCCCCGCCGGCGCTCAGCGCCAGGGCCGAGGCCATGACCGCGACGGACGCGGCGTCCTTCAAGGGACGCCGGCCCACAGGGCGCATCCGGATCGTCTGCATTGCGCTTCCTCCAATTGGGCCGACCCGCTCTGGCGGCGGTGTTCGGCGTCCGCGCAGCACTGCCGGCGCGGGCGGCGACCGCGGGTGCGGTCAGAACCGGTCTGAAAAAACCTCTGCGTTTTCCCACCCCCAGGCGTCGATGGCCGCCGGATTGCTTTTGACGCTTCTGCAAAAAGCTGTTGTTTGTTGAGCGGACGGTCGCTGATGGCCGCACAGGCGTCAACCAAGCCCTTCTCATCTGATGAGAACGCCGAAGGTGACCGACGTTTACTGACCCGCGCCTTGTTTCAAGTCGGGAATTCGGTGTCGGCGACCGCCCGAAAACAGTGTTCGCCGCAAGCGTTTAGGGGCTTCCCCGCCCACACGCGCCGCGTGCTAGGCTGCCGCAATTGATAGCGCTCCCAGAAGCGCTGCGATCGGGAAGGACGCGCGGGATGGACGATGTCAGCAGGCGATCCCTGTTCGTGGCCGCGGGTGTGGCGGGCCTTGCGGCCCTGCCCGCCGCCGCCGCGGCCCAGGTGCGCAGGGAGGTGGCCTCCGGGCCTGAGCTGAAGCCGAGCCACAGGATCCGTTTCGGCGTGATCGGCCTCGATCACTACCACATCATGAGCATGACCGCGGCGGTGCGCCGGGGCGGCGGCGAACTGGTCGCCTTCCACGCCACCGATCCGAAGCAGATCGCCGACTTCCGCCGACTGTTCGGCGACGTGAGGCTGGCGCGCAGCGAGGACGAGATCCTCGACGACCCGTCGATCCAGCTGATCGCCGGCGCTCCGGTCCCCGACCAGCGCACGCCGCTGGGGATCCGCGCCATGCGGCGGGGAAAGGACTATCTGGCCGACAAGCCGGGGATCATCACCCTCGAGCAGCTCGCCGAGGTGCGCCGGACGGTGAAGGAGACCGGCCGCAAGTTCGCGATCATGTATTCCGAGCGGCTGGAGGTGCCGGCGGCGGTCAAGGCCGGCGAACTGGTCAAGGCCGGGGCCATCGGCAAGGTCGTTCAGACGGTCAATCTGGCGCCGCACCAGACCAACGCCCCCAACCGGCCGGCCTGGTTCTGGGACCCCGACCGCTATGGCGGCATCCTGACCGACATCGGCTCGCATCAGGCCGACCAGTTTCTCTATTACACCGGCTCGAAGACCGCCAAGGTGGTGGCCGCCCAGGTCGGCAACATCGCCAACCCCGACCATCCGCGCTTCCAGGACTTCGGCGACATGACCGTCACCGGCGACGGCGGCACCGGCTATATCCGCGTCGACTGGTACACGCCACGGGGCCTCGGGGTCTGGGGCGACGGGCGGCTCTTCATCCTCGGCACCGAGGGCTACATCGAGCTGCGCAAATACGTCGATCCGGCCGGCCGCCAGGGCGACAACCACCTGATCCTGGTGGACCGCACCCGCACCGTGCACATGGACTGCAGCCAGGTCCCCCTGCCCTTCGGCCCGCAGTTCGTCGCCGACATCGTGAACCGCACCGATACCGCCCAGGACCAGGAACAGGCGCTGCTGGCGGCCGAGCTGGTGCTCACCGCGCAGAAGAACGCCGACACCCTGCGCCTGACCGCCTGACGTCGCCCGACGGAGGAGCCGACATGACCACGAGCAAGACGACCAAGCCCGAGGCCGCCACCCGCCGCACCCTGCTGAAGGCCGGCCTCGCCGCCTCGTCGCTGGGCTTCCCGGCGATCGTGCCCTCGACGGTGTTCGGCCAGAACGCCCCGAGCAACCGGATCAATGTCGGCGCCATCGGCGTCGGCCGCATCTCGCGCATCCATGACCTGCCGGAGACCATGAAATACGACCACGCCCGGGTGGTGGCGGTCTGCGACGTCGACACGAAGCGGATGGCGGCGGGCCAGCGGCTGGTGAACGATTTCTACGCCAGGCAGACCGGCCGCCCCTACGACGGGGTGCGGGCCTATGCCGACTATCGCGAACTGCTGGCCAACAAGGACATCGACGCGGTCCTGATCTCCACCCCGGACCATCAGCACGCCATCCCGGCGGCGCATGCGGTGCGGGCCGGCAAGGACGTCTACCTGCAGAAGCCGGCGTCCCTGACCGTCGCAGAGGGACGCTACCTCGCCGACGTGGTCAAGGCGTCCGACCGCATCCTCCAGATCGGCTCCCAGCAGCGGTCATGGAAGCAGTTCCACCGGGCCTGCGAGCTGGTCCGCAACGGCCGCATCGGCCAGCTGCGCCACGTCGAGGTCGGCCTGCCGGGCGACCCCTCGGGCCCCGAAGCGCCGCCAATGCCGGTTCCCGCCAACCTGGACTACGACGCCTGGCTCGGCTCGACGCCGGAGGTCTATTACACCGAGATCCGGGTGCATCCGCAGGGCTCGCTGACCGACCGGCCGGGCTGGCTGCGCTGCGAACAGTTCGGCGCCGGCATGATCACCGGCTGGGGCGCCCACCATGTCGACACCGCCCACTGGGGAATGGACATGGAGACCAGCGGCCCGGTGGAGGTCTGGGGCAAGGCGGAGTTCCCGACCAGCGGCCTGTGGGACGTGCACGGCCCGTTCGAGACCCACGCCGTCTACGCCAACGGCGTCACCATGACGATCTCCGGCGCCCTGCCCAACGGCATCAGGTTCATCGGCAGCGAGGGCTGGATCTTCGTCACCCGCGACGCCCCGGTGACGGCCAGCGACCCCAACGCCGGCCCGCCGGTCCCGCCGCTGACCTCGGACATCCCCGGCGTGCTGACCAGCGTCATCGGGCCCAACGAGGTCCGCCTGTACAGGAGCGAGGACCAGCACGGGAACTGGCTGGACTGCATCCGCACCCGCCAGCCGCCGATCGCTCCGATCGAGGTGGGCCACCGCGCCTGCTCCACCTGCCTGGTGCACCACATCGCCATGCGCGCCGACCGCAAGCTCTACTGGGACCCGGCGACCGAGCGGTTCCGCAACGACGACGCGGCCAACGCCCTGCTCAGCCGCCCGCAGCGCGCCGGCCACGGCTTCGCCGACGCCTGACGCAGGCAGCAGAAAGGCCGCCGGGACGGACCCGGCGGCCTTCGCATTTCTCGCTCCGGCCTAGCGGCTGAAGGCGGTGTTGATCGAGCCCGGACGGGCGTTGAACTTCAGGGTCGCGGCCTTGTCCTGGGTCAGGGTCCGGCCGTCGAAGCGATAGACCTCGATGTCCTTGGTCATGGCGCATTGCAGCAGCAGGCTGCGGTTGTCGATGGTGAACACCGCGCCCTGGCACCAGGCGCCGCTGTGCGCCTCGGCGATCCGGGTCAGGCTGGTCCCGTTGACGCCATAGACCTGCAGCAGGCCATGGGGGTTGTAGCCGGGCGAGGTCGGCTGGGCGGCCGAACCGTTGGCCACCACCACGGCGAGATACTTTCCGTCGCGCGAGAGGGCGACGTGTTCCGGGGTCTGGCCGACCTCGATGCTGTTGACCGCGCCGGTGGTCAGGTCGACGGCGGTGACCGTGCCGACGCGCGGACCGGCGGGGGCGCCCGCCGGACGCACCGCGCCGCCGAGGTTGGTGTTGTAGGCGAACTTGCCGTCGGGGCTGATCATCACGCCGTAGGGCTGGACGCCGGTCTCGATCTGCTGGTTGCCGAGGGTGACCCTGGAGCCGTTGACGTCGAGGCGCAGCAGCTTGCCGGCGCCCTGGGCGACGACGAGGGCCGAGCGGCCGTCCGGCGCGAACAGCACGTCGGTGGGACGGCTGCCGTCCGGCAGCTGCACCTTGCCCGCCGGGGTCAGACGCTTGTTGGCGATGGTGAAGACCGCGACGGTGTGGTCGCTGTTGCTGGTCACCAGGGCGAGGTTGCCGGCGCGGTTGACGGTGACGCCGCCGGCGCCGTCGCTGACCTGGACGCTCTGGGCGACCTTCGGCGCGCTCTTGTCCGCCAGGTCGATGAGGGAGACGACGCCCGCCGGCTCAAGCTCGCCGGCGGCGTTGAGGCGCTGGATAGCGGTGACCAGGGCGAAGCTCTCGTCGCGGGCCACGGCCACGGCCGCGGGGGCCCCGATCATGCTGGCCGGCACGGCGACCGAACCCAGGACCTTCGGCGGCGTGACGGCGAGGTCGAGCACGGAGACGTGGTCCGCCGTGCGGGTGCTGGGCGCCTCGCCCGGGCGAAGCTGCTTGCCGTCGTTGGCCGAGACGGCGATTTCGGCATAGGCCGCCGATGCGGTGCTGAGCATCAGAACGGCGGTGGCGATGCGGATGGCGTTTTTCATTGGCTGTCCTCCCCGGGACGTCGCGCACTTCGATATTGGGCGCCCGGCCAGGACCGGGCCCGCCGGCGACGGGGGAGCCCCCCGCCGCCGACGCAACCCTGACTACAGCCTTAGAACTGAGCCCGGAAGCCCACGGACATCAGCCGGCCCAGCGCGTTGGACGTGAAGCCGTTGAAGCCCCAGGCGCCGACGCCAGCACCGGTGGTGTTGCCGTTGTAGAACGGCGGTTCCTTGTCGAAGACGTTCTTGACGTCGACGTAGACCTGGCTGCCGTCCATCAGACCGCCCTCGATGTTGTAGGCGGCGTGGAAGTCGAAGGTCAGGTCCGCCTTGACCCGGTCGCCGCCGCCCGTGGGATTGCCCTTAGCGTCGGTGGTGACCGGCAGGATCGAGGTATTGATCCAGTTGCGGTACTTGCCGGTGTAGTTGGCGAAGAGGTCGAGCGCCACCGGACCCATTTCCCAGCCCACCTGAGCGCGGCCCTTGGTCTGGATGGACGGGAACTGGGAGTTGTAGCCCGAGGTGTTCAGGATGCTGAACTTGTCGTCACCGAAGTCCTGGTCGAACTTGGTGAAGTAGGTCAGCGACGCACCGACCGTGAACACGCCCATGGTGTCCGTCGGCATGGTGTAGTTGAACATGGCGTCGATGCCGGCCACGTCGAGGTTCAGCACGTTGCCCACGTCACGGTTGATCATGAAGTAGACGGTCGGCGGCAGGTTGCCGACGGTGGCGCCGTTGTCGACGTTGGTGAACACCCGGACCTGATCAGGGGTGCAGCCGGTCGGGCAGATGGTCAGCCGGTCATGCAGCGCCGCGGAGTTGATGATCAGCGGCTGCGCGGGCGAGGCCACACCGCCGATGAAGGTGTTGGTCCAGTAGGTCACGTTGGCCGTGAAGCCCGGCATGAAGGTCGGCGTGAAATCCGCGCCGATCGACCAGCTGTCGCCCAGCTGCGGCACAACGCCTTCGAAGCCAGCGCCCAGCGAGCGGTCGAGGCCCGGATTGACCGTGCCGCCGATGGTGCAGGTCGGGCCCGTCACCGCCGCGCAGCCCGGCACGTTGCGCACTTCCGGATAGAGGGCGAACGGCACCGCGATCTGGGTGCTGGCCCCGGTGCCGGTGGCGCCGCGCAGATAGCCCTGACGCGGGTCGCCGACCTGGTTGAGCGGCGGCGCCACGAAGGATTCCGCCCAGTTGCCGCGGATCTTGATGGAGTCGTTGATCTGCCAGTTGGCGGCGATCTTCGGGTTCTCGGTGGAGCCGAAGTCCGAATAGTCGTCGATCCGGCCGGAGATGTTGACGTCCAGCGCCTGGACCAGCGGCACCTCCATCTCGGCCGAGACGAGGGGCACGTAGAACTCGACGTAGGCCGACTTCACCTTCCGCGGGCCGAGGTTCATGATGAAGTAGCGCGCACCCGATCCCGTGTTGCTGGTGTTGTTCGGGTTCGTCCCCTCGATGTTCTGGCGGATCCACATGTATTCGCCGCCAGCGGCCATGCGGACGTCGCCGGCGGGCACGGAGAACAGCTTCCCCTGCACCTCGAACTTGGTCTGCATGAAGGTGTTGTAGTGTTCGTTGTTCGTGTCGTTGCTGTAGAGGTCGCGCCAGACTTCCGCCGAGGTGCGGTTGGAGCCCAGCGGGTTCCAGACGTCCAGGGCGTTCTGGGCGGTCAGCGGCAGGTTGAGGGCGATCACGTTCTCACCGGCGATGGCGCTGGTGGTGGTGCTGCCGTTGGCCTGGCTGGTGCCGTTCAGCGCAAGGTGGGCGCAGGCGTTACAGAAGACGCCACGGCCGCCCTGGGCGCTGCGTGAACGCGCCAGGGCGTTGCTGAGCTTGGCCGTCCAGTTGTCGGTGATCTTATAGTCGGCGACGCCCGTCAGGTAGAAGGTGTCGTTCTCGTAGTTGTTGGTGCCGTAGTCGTTGTCGGCGTTCAGGGCCAGCCAGCTGATGGTTTCCTGGGTGGCGCCCGGCTCCCCGGCCGGGGCGCGGAAGAACGGGTTGATCTGGCCGCCGCGGCCCGAACCCGGTCCGAAGACCGCGATGTTGTTCAGGGTGCCCGGGGTGCCGCGCGAATAGTGCTTCAGGTGGTTGTAAACGAGCTTGGCCGTGACCGTCAGGCGCTCGTCGAACTCGTTGGTGATGACCGCCATCACACCCTCACGCCGCACGCCCGGGATGGCGGTGCCGTAGATCGAGGTGTTGCAGGGGCCGTTGGCGGTGATCGCCGGGATCGTGCTCGTCGCGTCCACCGACAGATAGGCGTTGCTGCCCGACGCCGGCGTGCGGATGGTCGCCGGCGAGCAGGTGAACTGATTGGTGTTGCTGCCGCCAATGTCGCGATAGTCGCCGCGGCTCAGGAAGCCGCGCTTGTCGTTGGTGATCTGGGCCTGTTTCAGGAACTGGCCCGCGACGTAGACGCCGCCGGTGTCCCAGGTCTGGCCCCAGATGCCGTTGAGATCGTAGCTCTTGTAGTCCTTGGCGGCGCCGAAGCGGCCGTTGATCTGTAGGCCGTCATAGGTCCTGCGGGTGATGAAGTTCACCACGCCGGCGACGGCGTCGGAGCCGTAGATCGACGAGGCGCCGTCCGCGAGAACCTCGACACGCTGCAGCGCGGGGGTGGGAACGATGTTGGGGTCGGTCTGGGCGTACTGCAGGCCGCCGCCCGGCATCCGCAGGCCGTCAATCAGGGCGAGCGTCGTGTTCGAGCCCGAGCCGGCGAGGCTGTGAATCTGCGGGGCGTAGTAGGAATAGGCGCTCTGCGCCTGGGGCGTCGAACCGGCCGTGGTGATGGCCGGCACGGTGTTGACCAGTTCGGTCGTGGTGGTCGCGGCGGTCTTGGCCAGGGCTTCCTGTCCGACCGAGACCAGGTTCGAGCCGACCGGCGCGACGCCGCGGATGCTCGAGCCGGTGACCACGACCTCTTCGAGCTCGCTCGATTGGGCGTAGGCGGCGGTGGCGAAGAACGAGGTGGCGACAGCCATCGCGATGAGCGAGCCGCCCATCTTCAGCGTGCGGGACATATGTTTCCCCCCTCCGGGTTTCGTCTGTTTTTCTGGCGGACCGTTGAAAGATGGCCCGCTCAAGCCCGATCTTGTGACCGAACAGACATATTTCGTTGCATACAGAATACCGGCGCACAAGCGGGTCGCGGCTAGCCCGGCGCGTTTAATTTCGTGGGTATGGCGGAAATGCTTCTGTGATCGCTCACATAGTGAATCCGGTGCCGCCTAACTGACTCTTTTGATAAAAATTGCCCGCCGGAGAGGCCCCCGGCGGGCTGGAGTCGTCGAATCATTCCCCCCGGGGGGCTTACGGGCCTAGAAGCGGGCGCGGGCGCCCACCGAGATCAGCCGGCCGATCGGGTTGGAGGTGAAGCCGTTGTAGCCCCAGCCGCCGACGCCGATGCCGGCGGTGTTGCCGTTGAAGAACGGGGGCTCCTTGTCGAAGATGTTGTTCACATCGATGTAGACTTGGCTGCCGCTCATCAGGCCGGCGATGTCCTCACCGAAGGTGTAGGACGCGTGCAGGTCGAAGGTCAGGTCGGACTTCACCTTGTCGCCGCCGCCGGTGGGATTGCCCTTGGCGTCGAGGGTGATCGGCACCGCCGAGGAATTGAACCAGTTGTAGTAGGAGCCGGTGTAGTTGGCGAAGACGTCGACCGCGACCGGGCCGCTCTCCCAGCCCACCTGACCGCGCGCCTTGGTCTGGATGCTCGGGAAGGTGACGTTGAAGCCGGAGGTGTTCAGCACGCTGAACACGTCCCCGCCGAAGTCCTGGTCGTACTTGGTGAAGTGGGTGATCGAGCCGCCGACCGTGAAGGTCCCCATGGTGTCGGTGGCCATGCGGTAGTTGAACATCGCATCGATGCCGGCGACGTCCAGATTCAGGATGTTGCCGGAGTCGCGCCGCACCAGGAAGTAGACGATGGCCGGGATCGAGCCCGACACGTTCGCCCCGTTCGCAACGTTGGTGAAGGCGTCGATCTGAGCCTGGGTGCAGCCGGTCGGGCAGAGGGTGAACCGGTCGCGCAGGCCTTCCGACTGCAGCACCTGGCCGGCGCTGGGCGCGGTGACGCCGCCTTCGAACTTGTTGGTCCAGTAGGTCACATTGGACGTGAAGCCCGGCAGGAAGGTCGGGGAGAAGTCGAGGCCAACCGACCAGCTGTCGCCGGTCTGCGGCTTGGCGTCGGGACCCACGCCGTAGGACCGGTCCAGGCCCTGGTTGGTGGCCAGGCCGATCTGGCAGGTGGCGCCGGCGGTGGCGCAGCCCGGCAGCAGGCGCACATTGGGGAACACGTCCGTCGGCACCAGGATCTGCGGGCTGACGCTCGCGCCGCTGGGCGAGCGCATATAGCCCTGAGCCGGATCGCCGATCGCCGACAGCGGGGGGGCCACGAAGGCGGTGGCGTAGTTGCCGCGGATCCGGACGCCTTCGAAGAGCTCCCAGTTGGCGGCGAACTTCGGATTGGTCGTCGAACCGACGTCGTCATACTTGTCGTAGCGTCCGGAGATGTTGACGTCGAAGGAGCGGACCAACGGCACCTCCATCTCGGCCGAGACCACCGGGATCACCACCTCGGCATAGGCCGAGTTGACCTTGCGCCCGAGGTTCATCAGCCGGTAGGCGGCGCCCGAGCCGGTGTTGCTGGTGTTGTTCGGATTGGTGCCTTCGATGTCCTGACGGCTCCACATGTGCTCGACGCCGACGGCGGCGCGGACGTCGCCCGCCGGGACGCTGAACACCCGCCCCTGCATCTCGAGCTTCGTCTGGTTCATGACGTTGTAGTGCTCGGTCATGGTGTTGTTGCTGTACAGCCGGCGCAGCACCTCGGCCGACGTCCGCCCGCCGTTGGGCGCCCACACGTCGAGGGCGTTGGCGGTGGTCAGCGGCAGGTTGAGCGACACGATCTGCTCGCCCGGCACGTTGCTGGCTGTGGTGCTGCCGCTCGACTGGCCGGTGCCGTTGATCGCCAGGATGGCGCAGGCCGAGCAGAAGCTGTCGCGGGTGAACTGGGTGCTGCGGCTGCGGCCGAGCGCGTTGCTGAGCTTGATCGACCAGTTGTCGGTCAACTCGTACTCCGCGACGGCGGTGGCGTAGAAGGTGTCGTTCTCGGACTCGCCGGTGCCGTAGTCACCCTCGGGACGCAGGGCCAGCCAGCTGACCGTCTCCTGGGTCGCGGTCGGCTGACCGGCCGGCGCGACGAAGAACGGGTTGATCTGGCCCGTGCGGCCGGAGCCGGGACCGAAGGCGGTGATGTTGCTCACCGCGCCCGGCCCGTTCTCGCGGCTGTTCTTCAGGTGGTTGTAGTTCAGGGTGCCGGTGACCGTCAGCCGCTCGCCGAATTCGTTGAACACCCGCACGAGAACGTTCTCGCGGCGCGCCCCCTGAATCGAGGCGCCGTAGACCTGGTTGTTGCAGGGTGCGTTGTTCGGCGTGTTGGCGACGGGCGTCAGGGCGGTGGGCGACAGATAGACATTGTTGCCGGACTGCGGGGTGCGGATGGTCGCCGGGCTGCAGGAATAGCTGTTCTGGTTGGTCCCGCCCCAGGGGCGATAGTCCCCGCGGCTGAGGAACGGCCGGTGCCGGTTGTTCAGCGGCGACTGGTCGAAGAACTGGCCGGCCACATAGACCCCGCCTGTGTCCCAGCTCGTGCCCCAGATGCCATTGAGGTCGTAGGTCTTGTAGTGGTCGGCCCATCCGGCGCGGCCGTTGACCTCGATGCCGTCGAAGGTGCGGCGGGTGATGAAGTTGACCACGCCGGCCACGGCGTCGGAGCCGTAGACCGAGGAGGCGCCGTCGGCCAGCACCTCGACCCGCTGGATCGCGCTGGTCGGGATGATGTTCGGGTCGGTCTGGGCGTACTGGGTGCCGCCGCCGACCATCCGCAGGCCGTCGATGATCACGAGGGTGGTGTTCGACCCCGAGCCAGCCAGGCTGTGAATCTGCGGCGAATAGTAGGAGTAGCTGTTCTCACCCTGCGGGGCGGAACCCGCAGTGGTGATGGACGGCACGGTGTTGACCAGCTGGGAGGCGTTGATGGCCCCGGTCTTGGCGATGGCCTCCTGCCCCACTGAAACGAGGTTCGAGCCGATCGGCGCGACGCCGCGGATGCTCGACCCGGTGACGACGACGGCTTCAAGTTCTTCCACGGTCGACTGGCTCTGCGCGCCGGCGGCCGTTGCGAAGAACGACATGGCGCCGACGAGCGCGATCAGCGACCCGCCCATTCTGAGATTGCCCAAAGTTTCCCCCTAGGGTTGTGAGGGTCTTCGCCCTCGTTTTGTCGCCGCCGGCGAAAATCGTCGGCGAGGCCCGTCGGCGCAGGGTGATTCCGGCGTCAGGCGCGACCTGGACGGGACGCTTGCATACAGTTTTTTGTCGGACAAGTCGGTTCGAACGCCGTTCGGTGGGCCGAGTGCGGTAACGCTACCGTTTTCGAAGAAAACGATGTTTCGGCGCCACGGTGAAGCTGACTGTATGCAATTCCGGAGCCCTGGCGCGAGCTGCAGCCCGCCGGCCGGGTCCGGCGCGGACCTGCGGCCGTTCCCGAACAAAAAAACCCGCCGGGCGTGCGCCCAGCGGGTTTCAGTCGGGAGGGAGGTCGCCGCCCGCCAGGGC